>JANMOK010000052.1:0-4011 GCA_031369165.1 Paracoccaceae bacterium | reverse complement strand
GCTTCGGTCGCCCCGTCGGTGGCGGCAAAGCGATAAAACCCCGCCGATGATTGATAGACGCCGGTCAAGAACGACCCCAGCAGGAACAGCGAAAAAGAATGCTGCCAAAGGGCGATTGCACAGAGAATTGCCCCAATGGTTGCGCTGCACGAGCCGATGACAAAGCCGCTGCGCCGCCCGTGTTTTTGCATGATCGACGACAGCCAAGGCGCTGAAATCATTGAACCAAAGACGATCAGGGAAATCGGAAGGGTGGCGAAGCATTTGTTGGTCGCCAGAACCTGTCCCGAAAGCCCGCCCAGAATGAAGGACACCGGCAGTTGCGACCCCAGAATCGCCTGCGCCGCGACCAGAACGAACAGGTTTCGTTTGGCTTTCGCGTCATCGTCCAAGGTGGTTTGCATGGCGCTATCAATCACGGCTGCGGCGCTTTGGCAATCAAGTGCGCGAATGATCCGGACACATTGCCTTTGACCAGACCGATAGCGCCAAGGTCGTCGCCTTCGGCGTTTTGGGCTTGGAATATTGGCGCGCCTTGGGCCTTTAATATGGTGCAATAGTGGAACTCGTGGCCGTTGAATGCTCCGCTCCACGGACCGCGCAGGGCGGTGAGGTGGCGATAGCCGAGGTGAAGTCGGCGCTGGGCAAAGCCGGTTTCCAAACGCAGCAGTCCCAGCATTTGGTGGCGCTGGCCTTGTGCGTCGATCAGGCCGTCGCCCAGAACCATGAAGCCACCGCATTCGCCGTAGATGATTTTGGAATCGGCGGCGTTTTTTAGGCCATTGATGAAGGTGTCAGCGCTCGCGATTTTCCCGGCGTGCAATTCGGGGTAGCCACCCGGCAAGAATATGGCGTCGGCGGTGTCGTCAGGTGCTTGGTTGGCGAGGGGCGAGAATGGGTGGATGCTTGCTCCGGCGCTGTGCCATGCGTTTAACACATGCGGGTAAGTGAATGAAAAGGCTTGGTCTTGTGCGATGGCAATCCGCTGGCCGAGGGGAGGCAGAAAGGCAGGACTCTTTGTCGTTTGCGGCAAGTTGCGCGCCAACGATTGCAGCAGCGTCAAATCAAGATGTTGATTGATAGTGGCGCCGGTTTGGGCGATGAAATGTTCCAACTGCGCCAGTTCACCTGCCTGCACCAATCCCAGATGCCGCGACGGGATTACGAGGCTTTCGTTACGCGGGATTTCGCCAATAATCACGAAAGATGCCAAAGCTTTGCGCAGCATTGCTTCGTGGCGAGATGAGCCGATCCTGTTGAGGATGATGCCCACAATTTCAACGCTTTTGCGATGGCGGGCAAACCCTTCTACCAATGCGGCGACGGATTGCGCTTGGTGCGAGGCATCGACAATCAAGACAACGGGTAAATCGAGTATTTCAGCCAGATCGGCGGTTGCGCCTTTGCCATTTGGCGGTGCACCGTCGAACAGGCCCATTGCGCCTTCAATGATCAGCAATTTGCCGGGGTTTTGGGACGCCAAAGCACGAATTGCTGTCGGATGCATTGCCCAAGCGTCCAGATTCAAGCTGATGTTTCCGCAAGCAGCCGCGTGGAAGCGCGGGTCGATATAGTCGGGGCCGGATTTGGCGGCGGCAACGGGAACGCCAAGGTCGCGCAATGCCCGCAGGATGCCCAAGGTCACCACTGTCTTGCCACTGCCTGATGCGGGCGCGGCAATAATCAGGCCTGTGCTGAGGATTTGATGCGGCATGATGCTGGATTAGCCTAAGGTGTTGGCACGCAACAGAGCCGACTTCACGTCGGCGCGCATTTCTGCGATGCTTCAACAAAAGCAAGGTAGGCGCAACATGGGTGCATTGAAAATAATCCCGGCCCGACGCGGCAAGGCCGTGCGGTTGAACAAGGGCCAGGCGATCAAGATCATCAACCTGCACGGGCGACAAGTGGTTGATACTTGGGCATTTGTGGCGGGCGACATGCTGGAGCATATGGGCATGGAGCATTGCCGTGCCCTGTGGGGGCGGCTGTTTCCGGTCGTGGGTGACAAGTTGATCACCAACCGGCGGCGGGCGATCTTGACGCTGGAGGAGGATACTTCGCCCGGGCGGCACGACACGCTGATCGCGCCGTGTGATGCGGAAAGGTATGGCCTTCTGGGCTGCACGGAATATCACGACAATTGCAAAGACAATCTGCACGCCGGATTGGCAGGGCTGGGGCTGTATATTCCTTATACGCCGAGCGACATTAACCTGTTCATGAACATTCCTTGGGATGCCGAGGGCAAGTTGGGTTGGGGCGTGTCGCAGGCGGGTGCGGGGGATTATGTGGTTTTGCGGGCGGAATTGGATTGTGTCGTCGCTATGTCGGCCTGTCCGCAGGATATTTTGCCGATCAATGATGGCAAAACCGTTGAGGCCGCCTTTGAGATTTTGGATTGAGGGCGCATGGCTGCGTTGCTTGGCCCTAAATGACCCGAAAACCTGACGGACCATTGCGACGGGGCTGGACAACCGGGGCATGTGCCACGGCAGCGGTGCGTTCAGCCCTGACGGCGTTGTGGGGGGCGGGGTTTGAGGATCCGGTTTCTATTGCTTTGCCCAAGGGCGAATTGCCGGTATTTCCTTTGGCGCATCATCTGACGGGTTCGGGTTGGGCCGAAGCGGGGATCATCAAGGATGCGGGTGATGATCCCGATGTCACGCACGGGGCGCTGGTGATTGCCCGGGTTTCGAAGGGTGCCACGGGTTCCGGCGTGGTGTTCAAGGCGGGTCTTGGGGTGGGGATTGTTACCAAGCCGGGGTTGCCGATTGGCGTGGGCGAGGCGGCGATTAACCCGGTTCCAAGGGCGATGATGACGGCGCAAGTAATTGAACTGGCAGCGAAATATGGTGTTTTGGCTGATGTAGTTATTGTCATTTCCATACCCGGCGGTGCGGAAATTACTTTGAAAACGTGGAATCCGCGATTGGGCATTGTGGGGGGGTTATCTATTCTTGGCACCACGGGAATTGTGCGACCATATTCCTGTGCCGCGTGGATTGCCTCGATCCATCGCGGCATTGACGTCGCGCGGGCAACCGGGGTGGCGCATGTGGCGGGGTGCACGGGGGCGACTTCGGAAAGCGCGGTGCAGGCTTTGTATGGGTTACCAGATCACGCGATGTTGGACATGGGGGATTTTGTCGGCGGAATGCTGAAATACCTGAAGAAACACCCGGTTACGCGGCTGACGATTGGCGGTGGGTTGGGGAAAATCACCAAACTGGCGCAAGGTGCTGTGGATTTGCATTCGGCGCGAAGTCAGGTGGATTTTGCGGCTTTGGCGCAGCTGGCAGGCGATCCGTTGATTGCCAAGGCGAATACGGCGCTGGAAGCGTTTGAGATTGCTGGGGAAAACTTGGTGAATCTGTTGGCGAGGATGGCGAACGAGAATGTTCGCAAGCAGCTTGGAACAGCCGAAATCGCCACGGATATTGTTATTATCGACCGAGCGGGCAAGATTATCGGGCGTTCGGCATGAAGGTTCTGTTACTTGGTGGAACCGCCGAAGCGCGGGAATTGGCGCGGCATCTAGTTGGGCACGATGCAGTCTACTCGCTGGCAGGAGCAACAGAAAAGCCAGCAATACCAGGGCTTTCCACGCGAATTGGCGGTTTCGGCGGGGTTGCGGGGTTGGTGGAGTTTTTGCGTGCTGGCGGATTCACCCATGTGATTGATGCCACCCACCCGTTTGCAGCGCAAATGAAGCGACATGTGGATTTGGCGGTGGAAAAGGCCGGAATTGACGCGATTCACCTGATAAGACCGGCGTGGGAGTTGGAAGAAGTGGCGCGGGCTGCGGATTTAGATGCGGCCGCACGGACCCTGAAATCTGGTTCACGCGTACTTTTAGCCCTCGGTTCGCGGCATTCTGAAACGTTTCAGTCGCGCAAAGATGTGGCTTTTTGGGTAAGATCCATCGATGAGAAAATTGATCAAGGCTCCTTCACCTATATCACCGGAAAACCGCCGTTTTCGGTTGAGGAGGAAAAGGCTACGTTCCAG
>JANMOK010000051.1:0-5982 GCA_031369165.1 Paracoccaceae bacterium | reverse complement strand
CCTCAATAAATCTCCGCAATGAACCGCTTGTCGGTCCGCGAAAGAATTCGGTTCCAACCCACTTCATACCCGCCAATCGTCAGCGCCTTGGGCACCGCGTAATGCATGATGGAAAACTTGTCATACTCAGAAAAGTTGGTGATCGCGGCCGAATATTTGCGGAAAATATTGTTGTCGGTTTTGGCTTTGTTCCAGTTCTGGCTGTCTTTGTAATATTTGTAGACCGCTTCCTTGTTCCACGGAATTCCGGCCGTCGGATGCTGATGTTCGTGGATACAGCCCAAAGCATGGCCAAATTCGTGGATGACCACCCGCGAATATTCGTCATCCTCGGTATTTGGTTTCAACCAGCCAAAGTTCATTGTCGGCTTGTTGGCAGGAATTTGCAGCGCGTCCGTGCCTAAATTTGACCACGACCCCGGTGGATCAAAGGCGATGCGAATGGTGCCGTTGCGATCAACAAAATTGAACCGGATTTCGGCAAATTCCTCCCATTTGCGGGCAAAGCGGATCACCTTTTCGATAACCGCGGCGTTGCCGCCGATAAACGACACGTCCAAAACGCGCCCCCGCGCCCATTTCTTGCCCGAGATCAGCGCCATAAGCGAGCGGTCGGCATGCACCCCAACCGACGATGACGGCATCAGCGACGGCAGATTTTCCGGGTTTTCTGCAATCGCATCGGCGGCAGCTTTTTCACGCATTTCTTCAGGAAGCGAAAGTTCGGTACAAATTTTCAATGTCTCAGCCATTTCAGCACTCCTTTGCAAAAAAAGTTTCGGTCAATGGTGGCGTTGTAGCAGAATTTTGTGTTTCAACCAAGCCGCTTGCGATAAACGGCAACACGTCGCTTGGGTCAAAGGCTAAACATTGGCTGCCCGGAAAAGGGGCAAGGCGAACACTGCCCGCACAATAAATGGCATTAGAACGACTGCTAATTGGTTGCAACCGGAACCTGCTCCAAGCGGTTCTGTGAACGGCGACGCGCCCGCACATCAACGACGATTTTCTTGTCCATATCCAGAAACCAGGCGCCGCTGCCCAAAAGAAAGAACAACAGCACATAGACGGCGTCCCAGTAATGCACCGTCCAGCCCGCGATATAGAGTCCCAGAAGCGAGATGATATAGCCGGTCCGATAACTTGCCACCCGCTCATCAAGGCCTTTCTTGAAAATCACCGGCAAGATCACGGAAAAAAACACGATCTGCAGCAGGATGCCGACAAACAGGCCGTTGCGTACGGCCGGGACCAGCCAGAACATGTCGATGCTTCCCACCATCCATGCCGGGCGCTCCCATTCGTTGAAACCGATGCCAATCACCGGATTGTTCAAGACCGAGGCAGATCCATAGTCCCAAATGCGCAAACGGTTGAAAGCCGTTGAAGGGTTGAAGGCGACAAAGGAAATCAGTATCTGCGCGACCGACCGGTTGGCGACAATTTCGATAACCAGGATGGCTGAAAAGAACATTGCCGCTAACAGTTTCCAGCGCGCCTTGAAGCGGCCAAGGCCAATATCCCAACCGATCAGCGCTAATTGCGCTCCAACCGAGGTCAGCGGCCCCGATGACAGCGACAACATCGCGGTTCCCGTCACCAAAGCCAGTTTAAGCACTCGCCGGTAAAACCTTTGGCCAAAGCCCAAGACATAATAAACCAGCCCGACAATGCTGCCGCAAAAGACCCCAAACAAGATTGGGTGTTCGAACGGGCCTTGCACGCGGCGCAGGCCCCAGCGCAATTCCGGATTGTTCACTTCATAGCTCGTGAAGACTTTACCCACTGTCTCCAGTATAATGGCCCGACCCAGAAATGCTTCATACGCCGCCAACGGCATCAGAGCCAGAACGATCCAGAAAAGGGTCCGAACCAAATTGTAGAAATCTGCCTCAGATCGGATCATGATCCGCGCCAACAAATAGGCCCCCATCGTTTCGGCAAACAGGATACCGCCGCCTTCAACCGTGCGGGCGACTCCGTGGATCAGCACAAAACTGACTATGGACCAAATGCACATCACCAATAGGGCGACGTCCGGTCCGCGAATCCGCCCTGCGCGCCCTCTCAGCCATAAGAACAGGCACGGAACGAGCGTGATCAGCAACATCAGCCGATACGGCGACAGGCGCAAAGTGCCGGCCTGAATGATGATCGGAACAAAAACCGCAATCAAAAACAGCGTGACGATCCAGGCCCTGCTGGTGATCATTTTTACAGGGCGATCCCGGGCTAGCGCCGCGGACTCTGGCTCAAGCGATGCGCGCGAAGCTTTCCGCCTGCTTGCTTGTGCCACTCTTGCCACTGAATAAACCTTCGTTGCGCGTGCCGAATGGGATGCTTTTGCTGGCTACTCTAGCAATTGGAACTGGTGGCGGCAATCGAAGCATTTTGGCCGAACCCCTTCCGCTTGCCGTGGTCTGCCATTATACTGGCATCCCATGTTCGACACCCTTTTGCGACGCCTCAGAGCAGAACCAAAAACCGATCCACTCGCTTCGGAGGATTGCCGGCTGGCTTTGACTGCGTTGATGGTGCGCGTGGCGCATAGCGACGATCATTATGCCTCCATTGAAATGACGATGATCGATCGGGTTCTGGCTGATCGCTATGCGCTTTCGCCACAAGCTGCCGCCGCGCTGCGTGACAAGGCGGAAAAGCTTGAGGCTCAGGCCCCCGACACCGTGCGCTTCACCCGTCTGATCAAGGACGCCGTTCCTTATGAGGACCGCAGCGCCATAGCCGAGGCTTTGTGGCGCGTTGTCCTGGCCGACAACCATCGCGACGGCCACGAAAACGCCTTCCTGCGCGTGGTGGTCAACCTGATCGGCGTATCCGACGTTGACAGCGCCAGAGCCCGGCAAAAAGCTATGGCCAGCCCGCTTCAGTAATTCTTCGTCGCACCTTCAAACATCGCCTTTGTCAGCCCCGCAGCTTTCGCCGCCGCCTTGCCTTCCGAAGCCCAGATCATCCCGCGCCGCAGCATTTCCTTGGCCGGTCCGTGGTCGATCACATCGGCATGGTGGCCAAGCGCGTTGAAATAGACCCGGCCCACACCCCATTTGCGCGTCCATGCCACCGGAATGTCGACCGGGCCATTGGCCGAATGATACCAGTTCACCGTCGGAAACCGCGTCGTCGCCAACACCATATTCGCCGGGTCCACATGCAAATAATACTGCTCGGTTTTCACGTCAAAATCGGCAATGCCATCTGTCAGCGGCCCGCCATTCGGCACGATATTCACCTTATACTCCAGCCCGTCCCCACCGGGATGCGCCACCCAGTTGGCTCCGGTCATGAACTGCCACAAGACATTGTCGCGAAACGCGTCGCACATGCCGCCGTGACAGCCCGCCAGCCCAACGCCACCTGCGACGGCTTCGGCCACGTTGACCGCAAATTCCTTTTCAATCGTCCCCATCGTCCAGATTGGCACGATCAGATCCAGCCCCTCCAGCGCCACTCGGTCGGCCAGCATATCCTGCGACGGCGACACCGTAACCGAAATCCCTTCGGCTTCCAGCATGCCGCGAAACAGATTTGCCACCAGTTCCGGCTGATGCCCGTCCCAGCCACCCCAGAATATCAACGCTGTTTTCATCGCCCAACCCCTATCGCCGCATCGAATTCCGCCACGGCCTTGGCCGCCATTTGCCCAACCCGCGTCGCGTCCCAACCCGGCCTGTACAGCGACGAACCCAGACCAAACCCCGTCGCGCCCGCCGCGATCCAGTCGGCAAAGTTCTGCGGGCCTACGCCGCCAACCATCAACACGTCGCAGCCCGCAGGCAGGACCGCCCGCAACGCCTTCAACCCCTCAATCCCCATCATCATCGCCGGGAACACTTTCAACGCATCCGCTCCAGCGGCCAACGCCGCAAAACATTCCGAAGCCGTCAAAACTCCTGGATAAGACAACATTCCCGCCGCCTTGGTCGCCGCAATCACCGCAACATTGCAATTGGGCGAAACAATCATTCCCGCCCGCGTCGCCGCCACATTGCGCACATCCTGCACGCTCAACACCGTGCCCGCACCAAACAGCGCCCGAGCGCCACAGGCCCGCACCATCCGCGCAATAGACTCCAGCGGATCGGGCGAATTCAGCGGCACTTCGATCTTGGTGATCCCGGCGTCGATCAAGGCTTCGGCGATGCCAGCCGCCTCATCGGGTTTCACGCCGCGCAAAATCGCCACCAAGTTCCGGCTCACACGAATCCTCCCGCAACGTCCAAAGCAAAGCAGCGCAATCCCACCGGCAAGTAAAGCGTCAAATGCACGCTAAACCCCTTGCCCCGACTCGGTGGCGCATGCCAGCCTTACGGCAATTTCCGGCACAAAGGAATTCGGCCATGCGCGTTGCGCTACCGCTCATTTGTTCAGTCCTGTTCGCCGCAATGGCACCCGCCCAAGCGCAAGAAAGTTTCATCCCGCCTGCCCGCGCCATCGTGAAACAAGGCGTCGACTTTTATGGCGGCGACATCCGCTCGATATACGACACCTCCATCGAAATCTGCCGCGACGCCTGCGAAGGCGACCCGTCCTGCAAGGCCTTCACCTTCAACGCCAATGCCAGCGCCTGTTTCCTCAAATCAGAACATGGCACGGAATCGCCGTTCGAAGGGGCGCAATCCGCCGAACTCATCCGCGCCGAAACCACTTTGACCGAACAAGCCATCCAACGCGCCGCCGACTTGTCTTTCGCCAGTTCCTACCTACCTGCCGCCCGCGATTATGCCAAATCCATCGCCTTCACCTATCCGGTCAATGATTTCACCGTCGAAGATCTGCTTTCGGGCGCTGAAACTTACAAAACCGAAGGCAATTACGAACAGGCTTTCTGGAACGTCATCACCGTCGCCAACATCACGGATTCGGCCCGTGACTGGCTGGATGCGTCCGCCCTTCTGGTCCAAGCCGCCACTCAGAAACCCGAATATGGCTCCGATTACCAATGGCAGGCCCGCTCTGCCGCAATAAACGCCTACCTGCGCGCTGACGACTTACTCCTGCAAGCCGAAGCGCTCAACCAAATCGCGTCCCTGATGGAGCTTTTGGGCGAGGGCAACGCCGCCATTCCCGCATTGCGTCTGGCACAAAACCTGTCCCCCAGCAGCGAAACCGCCGCCGCACTGGAACGTGTGATCGGCCTGTTTGGTTTCCACATCGTCGATAACACCGTTGATTCCAACGCCGCCCAACCGCGCATTTGCATCAATTTTAGCGAGAATCTGGTGCAAAAAGGCGTCGAATACGGCGATTTTGTCCGCGTCGAAGGCACCGATTTGCCGGTCGAAGTCAAGGACGCCCAGCTATGCGTCGATGGCGTGCAGCACGGCCAAACCGTCAAAATGACCATCCGCGAAGGCGTGCCTTCGGCCAGTGGCGAAACCCTGCAATCCTCCGCCGATCTGGAAATCTACGTCCGCGACCGCGAGCCATCGGTGCGTTTCGCCGGTCGCGCCTATGTCCTGCCCAAAAGCGACGATGCGGCAATTCCCATCATCGCGGTGAACGCGACCGAAGCCGAACTGGCAATATTCCGCGTCCCCGAACGCAACATCCGCACACTGATGCGCGACGGTTTGTTTGGCGAATTCATCGCCGGTTACGACCGCGATACCATCAAAGGCAGCTTGGGCGAAGCGATCTGGAACGGCACCGGCCAGCTGCAAACCGAATTGAACCAAGACGTCACCACAACCCTGCCTTTGGGTGAAGCCATCACCACCTTTGAACCCGGCGTCTATGCTCTTACTGCCAATATCGCGGGCGCTGATTATTATGCGCAGTCGGCAACGCAGTGGTTCATCGTCACCGACATCGGCCTTGCCACCCTCAGCGGCAACGACGGATTGCATGTCTTCGCCCGCTCGCTGGCCAGCGCCAACCCCATCGCCAACGCCACAGCCGAACTGGTCGCTTTGAACAACGAGGTGCTCGCCACCGCCACCACCGATGCCAATGGCTATGCCCAAT
>JANMOK010000042.1:0-4283 GCA_031369165.1 Paracoccaceae bacterium | reverse complement strand
AACGGTGCGGCCAATGCCTTGCGCCGAAAGCGAACCCGTCCGCTCCAAGTCAATTCCCAAACGCACCGACTTGGAAAAAGCGTCAATGATGCGAAAATGGCCGTCTTGCGGCGTCGCAATCAGCATCCGGCACGAATTGGTGCCAAGGTCCAGCGCGGCATAAAGCTCGCTGGTTTTTCGAACAGCCGCCGGTTCTTTCGGAGGGGGAATAGCAACGCCACCCGCCCGCCCCCGTCTGGAACGGTGTTTCGCCATGTTCACGCCAATCCTGATCGCGCACCCAAGGGCGCGATATGTTGGGGATGACGCTAGTGCAGTGCGCTCAAGCTGGCAAGCGATGGATCACGCCACCGCCCCCGCCGCCATTGAAACCCCAACCGTCGGCATCCCCAAAGCCCGGCAAATGCCATAAGTCAATTCTGGGTTATTCAGCGTGTAGAAATGCAAATGCTCCACACCCTCGGCCAGCAGATCGTCGCATTGCTCGGTGCAAATCGCGGTGGAAAGCAGCATCGTCTGCTCTTCATCCGCCGCATGGCGAAACGCCTCGTGCATCCAATCGGGCACGTTGGCTTGGCAGCGACCGGCGAAATTGCACATCTTGCCAAAATTCTCGACCGGCAAAATGCCCGGCAAGATCGGCGCGGTAATTCCAGCCGAAACGCAAGCGTCGCGAAACCGCAGGAACGTCTCGTTCTCAAAGAAAAACTGCGTGATCGCCTGCGTCGCCCCCGCATCCAGTTTGCGTTTCAAATTGTCGATATCCGCCGCCAGACTGACGGCCTCAGGGTGCTTTTCCGGATAAGCCCCGACCGAAATCTCAAAATCACCTGCGGAACGCAAACCTTCAATCAACTCAACCGCCGAACCAAACCCGTCGGGATGCGCAACGAACGCCCCCTCACCTTTTGGCGCATCACCGCGCAAGGCCACAATCCGCCGCACGCCCATTTTGGCATAAGCCCGCGCCACATCCAGCGTTTCCTCGCGCGAGGCTCCAACGCACGTCAGATGCCCCGCCACATTCAGCCGCGCCCGATCGACAATCGTCATGATCGCCGCGTTGGTGCGCTCGCGCGTTGTGCCGCCGGCACCATAGGTCACCGAAACAAACTTCGGCCCCAAGGGCGACAGCCGTTCCACGGAACGCCAAAGCCGCAGCGAGCCTTCGGTAGTGTTGGGAGGGAAAAATTCGAAAGACAGACTCGGAGTCTGTTTTACATTCTGTGTCATGTGCGTCGGTCCAAACCGTCAATGAGTTTTGCAGTCTCGATAGAATACACGAATTTCCCGACACTTCAACGCTAGAAAGCGACGTGGCGGCAAAATCACACCAATGCGCCAAAAACGACCATGTCGCAAACAGACATAGGTCAGTCGTCATGGCCTTACTTGTGCCCTTCGCCCAAGCTACAAGCGGCCAAAGTCTTGAGTCGGAGCGTGCAATGCCGGATGTGACCATTGTTTATTGGCGCGATATTCCCGCCCAGGTCATCGTCGGCAAAGGTCGCCGCGCAGCCAAGGTGCAGTTGCCCGAACGCTTCGAACAGGCCATCGACCGTTGCGCGATGAAAATTGGCGCGAAAGACGCCGACGCCTACCTCGCCGAATGGCGCAAGGCGGATCCTTATTCCGTCGAAGGCGACGACGCCGAAGTGGCGAAAAACGAAGCTGCAAAGCTGGATACTGAATTCGATCAGGACCAAATCAAAACCTTGATCGCCAACGATGGATGGGCCGCCAAGCGCGGCTGAAAATGGACTGGATCACACGCATGGCCTCGATACTCAACTTTGGTCGCAAAAAACCCGCCCCGTTGGCCACCAACGGCACCCTGCCCGCGTTCCTCGACAATTTTTCTATCGAGGTCATGCCCCGCACGTTGGCGAAAATTGACTCGTTGCGCGATGTGTTCCCAACCAACACTCGCATCTACATCGCCCACATCGAAGGCACCCCGATCGACGATATGGTGGCCACGGCAAAGCGCATCCGAAACGACGGATTCGAACCAATGCCGCATTTCCCCGCCCGCATCATCCACGACAAGCCGGTGTTGAGCGAATGGGTCAAACGCTACGAAGCCGAAGCCGGCGTGCGCGAAGGCCTACTGCTCGGTGGCGGCGTCACCACACCCGCTGGCGACTATGACAGCGCCATGCAACTGCTCGATTCCGGCGTGTTCAACCATTTCCGCCGCCTGCACGTCGCCGGCCACCCCGAAGGCAATCGCGACATCGATACCGACGGCACCGACCATCTGGTAATGCAGGCACTGCATTGGAAACAAGCCTTCGCCGACCGCAGCGATGCCGAAATGGCCATTGTCACCCAATTCTGCTTTGAGGCCGAACCAGTCATCGCCTGGGCCAATAAACTGGCCGCCGAAGGCATCAAACTGCCCATCCACATCGGCATAGCCGGCCCTGCCAAACTGCAAACCATGATCAAATTCGCCATGACCTGCGGCGTCGGCCCCTCGCTTCGGGTGCTGCAACGCCGCGCTGCCGACCTGACCAAACTGCTGCTGCCTTTCACCCCAACCGAAATCCTGACAGATCTGGCGCAACACAAGGCCGCCAATCCCAAATTCGGTATCGAACAAGTGCATTTTTTCCCATTGGGAGGCATTGTTCCTACCGCCGAATTCGTCCGCGAAGCGACGCAATCCCAAGACGCGCAGGCCCGCGCCTGATGCTTAAGGCGCTGCTCTTCGACCTCGACGGCACATTGGCGAACACCGACGAACTGCACCATTTGGCATTCGCGGACTTGCTTGCGCTCCAAGGCATCAAGCTAACCTACGCCGAATACGCCACCCATATCCTCGGGCGTCCTAATACCGACATCATGGACCGTTATTTCCCGCTTTTGTCGCTCACCGAACAATCGGCAATCGCCGAAGGCAAAGAAGCGGCCTACCGCAATATGCTGCCCAGCCATGCCCTGAAACCCATTCCGGGTCTGATCACCTTGCTCGATTGGGCCGATACTAACGGTATCAAAACCGCCGTCGTCACCAACGCCCCCCGCGCCAGCGCCCAAGCGGTCCTACCTGCACTCGGCATCCACCACCGCTTCCAAACCCTGATCATCGGCGACGAATGCACCGCCCCCAAACCCGACCCGGCCCCTTACCGCGCCGCCATGGGGGCGCTCAACGTTACCCCTGCCCAATCCATCGCCTTTGAAGACGCTCCCGCCGGCCTTCGCGCCGCCAAGGGATCGGGGGCATTTGTCTTTGGCATACGCACGTCCCTTGACGAGCATACCCTTCGTCAGGCAGGTGCCAGTAAAACCCTCGCCGATTATGATGATCCCGTCTTGTGGGCCCATCTCAATGAATTGATGAAAGAACCCAGCCTATGACCCGCACCATCGTTCAATCGAAAACCCGCACCGCGATCATCGGCTTTGACCAGCCGTTCTGCGTCATCGGTGAACGCATCAACCCAACCGGGCGCAAAATACTGGCGGCGCAAATGGAAGCGGGCGATTTCTCCACGGTCGAAAAAGACGCGCTGGAACAAGTCGCCTGTGGTGCCACGATGCTCGACGTCAACGCCGGTGTCGTCTTCAACTCGAACCCCAATCCGAACGTCACCGAACCGCCGCTTTTATGCGCCGTGGTCAAACTGGTGCAATCGCTGGTCGATGTGCCCCTCTGTATCGACAGCTCCGTCACCGCCGCTCTCGAAGCCGCCCTGCAAATCTGCGAAGGCCGCCCGCTGATCAATTCGGTCACCGGCGAGCTGGATAAACTTGAGGCAATCCTGCCGCTGATCAAGAAATACAACGTCCCCGTTGTGGCGATTTCCAACGACGAGACGGGCATCTCGATGGACCCCGACGTGCGTTACGCCGTAGCCAAGAAAATCGTCGAACACGCTGCCGATTACGGCATTCCCGCGCATGACATCGTGGTGGACCCCTTGGTCATGCCGGTCGGCGCCTTAGGCGACGCTGGCAAACAAGTCTTTGCCCTCGTCCGTCGTCTGCGCGAGGAACTCGGCGTCAATACCACCTGCGGTGCTTCCAACATCTCGTTCGGCCTGCCCAACCGCCACGGCATCAACGCCGCTTTCCTGCCGATGGCCATCGCCTCGGGCATGACCAGCGCGATCATGAACCCGGTGCGGCCCCAAGAAATGGAAGCCATCCGCGCCGCCAACGTGCTAATGGGCACTGATGCCAACTGCACCGAGTGGATCAAGCACTCCCGCGACCGGCCGGAGCCGGTGCCAGGCGCAGCGCCTGCGGTGCCGGGAGCCGAGGGCACAGCC
>JANMOK010000425.1:0-13569 GCA_031369165.1 Paracoccaceae bacterium | reverse complement strand
GCCAGTTGGTGCGCAATACCGGTGTCATATTTGATATCACTATTACCGGCGCATCGCCTTCGTCGCCGTACCGCACCGAAGCAAACACGCTGTCTTGCGCCGCATCGCCGATGATCCAATCAAAACCAGCAGGATCGCAATCGTGTTTGTGCAGCGCGGGCAGCTCTTTATAGGTCGCGTTCAAATCGCGGATCAGCGATTGCACGCCCTTGTGTTTGGGGTGCGCCAATTGGTGCCAATCAAGGCTTTGTTGGAAATTCCATTCCGCGCCTTGGCCAAATTCGCAACCCATGAACAGCAGCTTTTTGCCCGGATGCCCCCACATAAACCCGTAATAGGCCCGTAAATTGGCGAATTTGTCGTCACCCCAACCCGGCATCCGGTCGAGCAAGGATCCCTTGCCATGCACGACCTCGTCGTGGCTGAGGGGAAGAATGAAATTCTCCGAAAACGCATAAAGCAGACCGAACGTCATTTCGTTGTGGTGATATTTCCGGTGCACCGGGTCGAGCTTCATATATTCCAGCGTGTCGTGCATCCAGCCCATGTTCCATTTGAAGCCAAAGCCCAGGCCACCGGCAAACGTCGGTTTGGAAACCCCGGGCCAGGCGGTGGATTCTTCAGCTACCGTCAATGCGGAGGGAAATTCGCCGTAAACCAGCTCGTTCACCTGCTTCAAAAACGCCACCGATTCCCAATTCTCCCGCCCGCCGTCCTTGTTTGGAATCCAGGCACCTTCTTTGCGCGAATAATCGCGATACAGCATCGATGCGACGGCATCGACCCGCAGGCAATCGATGTGATATTCGCCCATCCAGAACAGCGCGTTGGAGGTCAGATAATTCACCACCTCGGTGCGGCCCATGTTGAAAATCAACGTGTTCCAATCGGGGTGATAACCTTCGCGCATGTCGGAATGCTCGTACAGATGCGAGCCATCGAAATGCTCCAACCCATGCGCGTCGGTCGGGAAATGCGCCGGAACCCAGTCAAGGATGACGCCAAGCCCTGCCTCATGCGCCGCGTTCACAAAAAACCGAAAATCCTCGGGCGTGCCAAACCGGCTGGTCGGTGCAAACAAGCCAACCGGCTGATAGCCCCAGGACCCGTCAAACGGGTGCTCGGTAATCGGCATCAACTCGATGTGGGTAAAGCCCAGGTCCTTGGCGTAGTCGACTAATTCCACCGCAAAATCGCGGTAAGTCAGCACCGTTTCACCCTTCGCACCCCGGCGTTTCCACGACCCCAGATGCACTTCGTAAATCGAAATCGGCGCGCTTCGCTCGTGCCGTGACCCACGCGTTTCCATCCAGGCGTCGTCTTTCCAGCGCGGGCTGCGCAGTTCGGCAACAACCGATGCCGTTGCCGGCCGATGCTCGGCCTGAAACCCCACCGGGTCGGCCTTTAACGGCTGCACATGGCCACCACGGGCAACGATCTCGTATTTGTAGACATCACCGCCACCGATGCCGGGCAGAAAAATCTCCCAAACGCCAGTGGAACCGCGAACACGCATGGCGTGCCTGCGCCCATCCCAGTGGTTGAAATCTCCCACCACCGAGACCCGCTCGGCATTGGGTGCCCAAACCGCGAAATGAGTGCCTTTCACCCCTTGGTGCTTCATCACATGTGCACCCAAAGCGTGCCACAGCTTGCGGTGCGATCCTTCGGCCAGCAGGTGCTCGTCAAGCTCACCTAACACCGGCCCAAAGCGGTAGGGGTCGTCGATTTCCCAAATCTCCGAGCCGCGTTTGGCGCGCAGACGATAGACAAATCCGGGCGCTTGGCCGGTCAATTTGCCAACAAAAACCCCATCAGCGCCCCGTATAGGCTCTAGCTCCAGCAACTTGCTCGACGTTTCGGGGTCCATTGCCACAACCGCCTCAGCACCGGGCACAAATGCACGAATAATCGTATCATTCCCAGATGGATGTGCCCCAAGAATGGAAAACGGATTGTAGTGCCGCCCTTCGGCAATTGCATATGCATCGCCACGGTTGATCAAAGGAGCGTCGACTTTAGCTGAAGCCACTGGTTTCGCCGAAGCTTTTGGTTTCGCCGCTTTTGACGCGGCAATTTTCTCTGCGTCAGCGACCGGCGCTTTTTTGGTGGCCATGGTTTTCCTCACCCGTCGAATTTCGAGTCTATTGCCTGACGCTTATCGGCTTTTCCTAAATCTGATTCTTATTAGACTGCAAACGCTTCGGAAAAGGAACATTCTTTTGAAACCCCGGCCAAATGAATCGATTTTTGACCGTCTAAGTCCATGTCCGGTCAGGCAAATATGGCGCTAAATCAAGGTTTGAGTGCCGATCGGCAGCAATTCCCGCCACGATTCGCCCCACCAGCGGCCCAATTGTCAGCCCGACATGCTGCGACCCAAAGGCATAAATCACCCCTTCCGCCTTTGGCGCGTTGCCAATTGCCGGCAAAGAATCGGGCAAAGTCGGCCGATGCCCCATCCAGATTTCTTCGCTGTCCCATTGCAAAGCGGGGTATACTTGGCGAATCCGCCGTCGCAACAATGCGCTCGGCGCCAAGCTGGGACCAGCTTCAAGCCCGCCCAATTCCACAATTCCTGCGCAGCGCAAACCCGCATCCATCGGGGTTGCCACGAATTTGGCGTCGGCAATCATGTAGGGAAATGGCGGTTGGATATTCGCGCCTTTCAAAAACAGATGATAGCCACGTTCGCTTTCCAGCTTGATGTCCTGCGCCATGGACCGAACCAATTTGCGCGACCAAATGCCAGCCGCCAGCACGATCTTGTCGGCAGACATTTCTCTGCCGCACAGTAAAATTATCGATGGGCTTGGGCCGGGTTTAATCTCAACCACATGCCCAACTCAAATCGCCCGCCCGACTGGACAAAATGTGCCGCCAATGCAGCCACATAACCGCCCGGATCGGTAATCCAGCCGTGATCCCTAAATACTGCGGCAAACGCGTAATCCGGTCCCAGGTGCGGATCCTCCTCGAGCAACCGCTTGCGCTCGCGAATTTCAAATTCAAAACCATGCGCCCGACGCAAAGCCATCGCGCTTTTGTCATGGGCAAAACTTGGCCCATCGCGATACAGAAACGCATATTCGCCAGAGCGAATAAACCTCTCCGCCCCCGTGCCTTTGGCAATGGCCAAATGCTGGTCAACCGAATCTGCGGTCAGGGCGCTCAGCGCCGTAACCGCCTTTTCAAACCGATCCGGCCGCCCATTTCGCAAAAACGGCACCAGCCACGGCAACAGACGTGGCAGATACGACCAACGCAGAAACATTGGCGAATCCGGGTCCAGCAGCATTCTTGGGGCTTCGCGTAACAATCCCGGCACTGTCACCGGAATGATCGCATTTCGCGCCAGCAACCCTGCATTGCCGTACGAAGCCTGCGCCGGATCGCTTGATCTTACGCGATCGACCAATGTCACCAACCAACCCTCGCGCCGCAGCCATTCGGCGCAACAGACCCCGGTAATCCCGGCCCCGATGACGATGATTTGTTTCACGCTCTGCCTGTTTCCTTGGCCGCTGCCACGCTGTTGGTTCCCCGTGTAACTGTCAACCATGACGATTGGCAGAAGCCATGACGCTTGCTAGTGTCCGCGAAAAGAATGGAACCCTGTCTTGAAAAACAACTTCACATCGGTATTCGGCAAAGGAAAACCTGTCATTGGCATGGTTCATTTTGGCGCTCTGCCCGGCACACCGCTGTTTGATGCTGATGCGGGATTGCCGGGGTTGCTTGCCGGCGTGACGCGTGACCTGCACGCCCTGCAATCCGCCGGGTTTGACGCCATCATGTTTGGCAACGAAAACGACCGTCCGTATGAATTTCAGGTGGACACGGCCTCAACCGCAACAATGGCATTTATCATTGGCCAATTGCGCAACCAAATTACCCTGCCCTTCGGTGTCAACGTATTATGGGACCCGATGTCCTCGGTCGCGCTGGCCGCCGCCACTGGTGCCGCTTTCATGCGCGAAATCATGACCGGCACTTTTGCCTCCGACATGGGTCCTTGGACACCAAATGCCGGCAAAACCCTGCGCTATCGGGATCGCTTGGGTCGCAAGGAATTGGCGGTTCTTTACAATATTTCCGCCGAATTTGCCTATTCGCTTGACCGGCGACCCTTGGCCGACCGGGCGCGAAGTGCAGTGTTTTCCTCTATTCCCGACGCCATTTTGGTTTCCGGCGCAATCACCGGCGAGGCGGCGAAAATGGAAGATCTGGAAGCGGTCAAGGCCGCTTTGCCCAATACGCCGGTTCTCGCCAATACCGGCGTCAAACACGCGACCGTCGCCGATACTTTGGCGATAGCCGACGGCGCGATTGTTGGGTCGTCGCTGAAAGTTGATGGCGACACTTGGAGGCCTGTCGACCCGGAACGCGCCAAAGATTTCATGGCCCGCGTTCGCACGGCGCGGGGCTACTGAAATGAAATCTCGCCTACGAAAGTCGCTGACCGACCTAATGCTCATCCCCGGCCTCAGCGGTTATGAAGGTCGCGTCCGGCAAAAACTTGCCCAAGAATTGACCAGTCTCGGTTTGCCGCATCGCACCGACCGGATGGGCAATTTGATTGCCACTATTCCCGGCACAAAAGACGCTCCGTCCGTCATGCTATTCGCCCATATGGATCAGCTTGGCATGATCGTGCGCAAGATCGAAGCCGATGGCTTGATCCGCGTCGAACGCCTCGGCGGCCTGCCCGAACGTGCCCTGGCGGCGCAGGAAGTGTTGTTGCAAATCGCACCGGGCCGCGACCAGCGTGGCATCATCACCCACAAAAGCCACCATGCCACGGCGCAAGACGAGAAATACCGTGTCACGCCGATTGGCGAAGTCTTCATTGACGCCGGTTTCGCCGATGCCGGTGCAGCCGAAAAAGCTGGCGTCAAAATCGGCACGCCCGTGGTTTATGCGCCAAGCGTCATGAGCCTCGGCGCAAACCGAATTGCCGGAACCTCGGTCGATGACCGCGCCGGCTGCGCTGTTATTCTGGAAGTCGCACGCGCACTGAAAACCATTGATCACCCAACACTGCATTTGGTTTTCAGCGTGCAGGAAGAATTCAACCTGCGCGGCGCTGTAACGGCGGCCAACGCCTTGCAACCCGACATCGCCATCCAACTTGACCTCGCCTTGGCAACTGACACGCCCGATATGGCCTCGCGCGGCGACGTGCATCTGGGTGCAGGTCCGGCGATGAGCCTATATTCCTTCCACGGGCGTGGCACCTTGAACGGCACAATTCCGCATCCGGCTTTGGTTGATTTGATGGAAACAACCGCCAAAAACCAAAAGATCAACCTGCAACGCAGCGCCCAATCGGGCGTCCTGACAGACTCGTCCTATGTGCAACTGATCGGCCAAGGCGTCGCCTGCATCGACCTGTGTTTCCCCTGCCGCTACACCCATTCGGCGCGCGAAGTCTGCGATCTGGACGACCTTGTGGGCCTGACCAACTTACTGGCTGCCGCAATAGCAACAATCGGCCCGGATTTCAGTTTGAATCGCGACGATTTCATCCAATGAAAGCTTACCTCGGCATCGACATCGGCACCTTTGAATCCAAAGGCGTGCTGGTCGACGGTGCCGGAACCATCATCGCACAAGCGTCGCGTCCGCACAAAATGCATGTGCCGCAAGCAGGTTGGGCGGAACACGACGCCGAAGCCGACTGGTGGGGTGATTTCATCTGGTTAACCCGCGAATTGTTGCGCCAAAGCGGCATTGCCGCAAGCGATATTCGCGCCGTTGCCTGCAGCGCCATTGGCCCTTGCATGCTGCCGGTTGACCATGCCGGTAACCCGCTGCGCAACGCCATTCTTTATGGCGTTGATACCCGCGCCCAGCAAGAAATTGACGATCTGAACGCCGAAATCGGCCCGGATCGGATTTTGGCCGAATGCGGCAACGCCCTGACGTCGCAGTCCATCGGCCCAAAAATCCTGTGGTTCAAGCGCAACCAAGCCGACCTGTTTTTAAAAACCCGCAAGATCGTCACTTCGACGACATTTCTTGTGCACCGTCTGACTGGCCAATATGCAATCGACCGCTACACCGCCGCCAACTTCAGCCCGATTTACACCAATAGTCGCGCCAGTTGGACCGAGGATTTGACCAGCAACATAGTTGGCCCTGACAAACTTCCCGAAATCCTGTGGACCAGCGCCATCGCCGGTCACGTCACCGCCCGCGCCGCCGAGGAAACCGGGCTGGCGGCAGGCACCCCCGTTTTGACCGGCACAATCGACGCCGCCGCCGAAGCGCTCAGCGTTGGCGTCACCGTGCCCGGTGACACGATGGTCATGTACGGCTCCACCATTTTCATCATCCAGATCACAGCAAGCCGACTTAACGACAACCGGCTGTGGACGGCGCCCTGGCTGTTCCCGGGCCAGAACGCCGCCATGTCGGGTCTGGCGACCAGCGGTACCCTGACCCATTGGCTGCGCGATACTTTGGCGCAAGATTTGCCCATCGACACCGCCTTCGCGCAACTGGCACTGGAGGCAGAACAATCTCCTCCCGGAGCCAATGGTCTGATCACCCTGCCCTATTTTTCCGGCGAACGCACCCCCATCCATGACCCGCATGCGAAAGGCGTGGTGTTCGGCCTGAACCTGACCCATTCGCGCGGCGATATCTACCGTTCGGCACTGGAAGGCATTGGTTTTGCCACCAATCATATCTTTGAAACCTATGCCGACGCCAGTTCGCTTCCCACGCAACTTTTCGCCGTTGGCGGCGGCACCAAAAACAGGGTCTGGTTGCAAGCGACATCTGACATTTCAGGTCAACCGCAGACCCTTCGCAAAATCAGCACCGGCGCTGCGTATGGTGATGCATTTCTGGCGGCATTGGCCTTGGGTGACGTGACGCTTGACGACATCAACACTTGGAACCCAATCGTCGAAAACATTGCCCCAAACTCAAAAACTGCCGCGCTTTACCAGCGGCGCTTCGACCTATTCAAAGCACTCTACACGCAAACCAAAGGATTAATGGCTGCCCTATCTTCGGCTTAATTTACTTGATCGACCCCGCCGTCATGCCCTTGATAATGAAGCGCTCCAGGAAAATGCCGATCAACACCAGCGGCGCAATCGCCATCGTCGACAGCGCCGCCATCGACCACCAGTTGATCCCCTGCGATCCGGTCTGGCTGGCCACCATCACCGGCAAAGTTTTCGCGTCGGTTGACGTCAGCAGGG
This sequence comes from Paracoccaceae bacterium, assembly GCA_031369165.1. Lineage (GTDB taxonomy): Bacteria > Pseudomonadota > Alphaproteobacteria > Rhodobacterales > Rhodobacteraceae > JANMOK01. Next base: position 6,352 of record JANMOK010000425.1, on the reverse strand, counting down.
CGGCGAAGAAATACTCGTTCCAGCACAGGATCAGGCTGAGCAGAAAGGCCGCCACCATGCCGGGCAGCACAATCGGCAGCACGATGCGGAAGAACGCGCCCCAGACCGACAGGCCATCGACCAAAGCCGCCTCTTCCAGCTCGATGGGGATGGCCGAGAACTGGTCGCGCATGATCCAGATCACGATGGGAAGCACCGTCAGCGCATAGAGCAGGATCAGGCCGATCTGGCTGTCGAGCAGCGCCAGCTCCTTGTAGAGAACCAGAAACGGCAGCGCCAAAACCACCGGCGGCAGGATCAGTTGCGACAGGAAAAAGAACGACAGGTCCTTGTTGCGCATCCACAGGAACTTGTAACTGAACCGGGTCAGCCCGTAAGCCGCCAGCGAGCCGAGCAGCACCGCCAGCGCCGAAGCCGAGACCGAGGTGATCACCGAATTCAAGAACCGTTTGACGAATTCCTCGCGCACGGTCGAGACATTGAAAATCGTGTCGGGCGACAGGCCAAGCGAGCGGAAGCCTTTCCAGTCCGGGGCGAAATCGACCCAGGGGATGACGTGGCTCAACTGCACGTCTTTGGCCACCTTGAACGACGTGGTGACGGCCCAGTAGATCGGGAACAGCGCAATGATTGTCCACAAGATCAGCAGGCCATAAATCAGCGCCCGGCTGGCGACATAGCCCCATTTGGTGCGCGCCGTCTGGCCGGAATCCTCGATCATGTTTCACGCTGCATGTAACGGCCCACCAATTTCAGCAACAAACTGATAAACACAATGATGACAATCAGATAGACCATCGCCAACAACGTGCCATAGCCAACGTTGGAACGATCGCGGTATTCGCGGTAAATGAAACTGGTTACCGTATCGGTCGCCCCGCCCGGACCGCCCGAAGTGACGTTGATCACCAGATCGGCCAGCTTAAGCTTGAAGACAATCCGCAGCACAATGGCGGTCACCGAAACCGGCAACATCAACGGAAATGTGATCTTCCAGAACGCCTGCCAGGCATTGGCGCCGTCGACCTCCGCCGCCTCGGCCACTTCCTTGGGCAGCGCCTGCAGCCCGGCCAGCAGCAGGATCATCATGAACGGGATGAACATCCAAGCATCCATCAGCATGATAGACGCCTTGGCAATCAGTGGATCGGTGAAGAAAGCCGGCTGATCCCAGCCGAGCCAGCGGGCTAGATTGGCAACCGGGCCGAACCGGGTTTCCATCATGGACTTGCCGATCATCCAGCTGACCGCGACCGGGCTGAGCATGAACGGCAGCAGAAAGGCGACGCGAAAGAACTTGCGGCCGCGGATTTGCGCGTTCAGCAGCAGGGCCAGGCCGAAGGCAACCGCGTATTCGCCGATGATCGCCAACAGGTACCAGACCATGTTGCGCATGGCGTTCCAGTAGAACGGATCGGCCAGCATCTGGCGGATATTGTCGAGCCCGTTGAACCTGCGCCCGCCTGCGCCTGACAGGTTCCAGTCGGTCAACGCAATGTAAAAGCCAAACAACGTCGGGAAGACCACGATCGAGATGACAAACAGCAGCGCCGGCAGCACGAACAAGGTCCGCTGTCCCTGCTCGCCGCGGATCAGTACCTGGCCCACGCACAGCGCCAGCGCCCAGCCGGTATAGATGTAAAGCACTGGCCGCCAGCTCTCGAAGCCCATGCCCAGGACACCGCCCTTGAACAGTGATTGCCACAGGAATGCCGCCAGCAGGATCAGGCTCGCCGCCCAGATCAACAGCTTGCCCGCCCGCATGCGCGCGGGCGACATGAAGTCAGACTCCACAATGTGCAGCTTGTCGTCCAGCGTGTTTTCGTTTGCGGCCATCTGGCGATATTAAGCGAAGATTCTAGCGGTTTGATAGATTGAAAAGATGTACAAGTTATTGTACATATCAAGAAAATTGGGGGTCTGGCGATGAAATCAACCACGTTTTCACATTTGCGGGCGAATCTGGCCGCCATGATGGATCAAGTAAACGACGACCACGCGCCTTTGCTCATTTCGCGGGCGGGCCACAAAGGCGCGATTCTGGTTTCCGAAGACGATTGGTCGGGCATGGAAGAGACGTTGTATTTGTTGTCGAGTCCCAAGAATGCCGAACGGTTGTTACGCTCAATCGAAGAGCTGGACGCTGGCAAGGGCGTCGAGCGAGAACTGATCGAGCCGTGAAACTTTGCTTTTCGTCAGACGGTTGGGACGACTATCAGTTTTGGCAAAAGACCGATGCCAAAGTACTTCGCAATATTAATGACCTGATAAAGGAATGCTTGCGAACACCATTTTCCGGAACCGGCCAGCCAGAAGCGCTGCGCAACAAGCTGAGTGGGCTTTGGTCGCGCCGGATCGACCGCAAGTACCGGCTCGTTTACCGGGTTTTACTGGATTCGGTTGAAATTATCCAATGCCGATTTCACTATGACGACAAATAGCCCCGCCCCGGCCTTTCGACCGGGGCAGAACCTCATCTACCTCACATCCCCAAACTAGCCTTATACAGCGCAATCTGGCTGTCGCGGCCGATCTGGTCGGTGATTTTCTCCCAAGCCGCCGCAATCGCATCGGCGCAATCCTGGGCCGAGGCATACTGCCCGGCCATCCCTTTCATCAGTTCATCCTCGGCGATTGAATAGTACTGGAAGATGCCGGGGATGCGCGGTTCGATGGCCGCGTTGGCGTGGTTGTAGCTGTCGGCGTTCGAGCCGAGATAGTCCTCGAGGAAGGCGCGGTCGTAGCCTGCCGCCTCGTATTCCTCGTAGTTGAAGTGGCTGTTCCGATACGGCTGGAAGCCCGAAGGATAGGCCGCCATCCACAGCGAAAGGTCCTTGCCGCCCAGATGCGCGGCAACTGACCAGGCCGCCTTGCGCTTTTTCTCGTCGCCCGACACACGGTTGGTGACGTAGACGCCCCAGCCGATATAGGCCATGTTCGGGGCAAAGTTCGGCGTCGCCGGGGTTTCCCAGGCGCCGGTCTTGGAGTTCCAGACTTCGTCAGCGCCGGGGTTGATCGAGAACCCGGTCACGTCGCCGATGATCGAGGCATCGTTGGTCTTCGCGTGCGATCCGACATCACCCCACCAGGTGATCAATGAGCCGGTGCCGCCAAGAATCTGCGAAAACGCCGTAGTGTTCGGATCGGCGTTGATTTGGTCCGGCGGGTAGGCGCCCTCGGTGGCGACCAGGTCCATGACATCCTGGATCGCCTTGACCCAGCCTGGGTTGTTGACGCGCGGTTTCATGGTGTCGGGGTCGAACAGCCAGGCCGGATCGTCGGGGTGCTTGGCATAGGCGGCAGCGCGGTCGCCAAGGAAGTAGAAACCAAAACCGCCCCAGCCATATTTCAGCGGATCGAGGAAGCCAAAGGCGTCGCCCCCGGTCAGCGGGTCCTTCTGCCCTTTGAGCGCCTTGGTGAACGCCTGCACCTGCGCCCAGGTCGTCGGCGGCTCGGTCATGCCGGTCGCGGCGGTGATCGCCGGATCGGTGAAATAATCCTTGCGATAGGCCATGGTGTGGCAGTCGCCGTCGATCGATATCCGGTAGGTCTTGCCGTTCCAGGTGCCGACCGGCGCTTTGAGATAGCCGACATAATCGTCCATTTCGATCTGGGTTTTCACCCATTCCGGCATTTCATCTAGCAGGCCCTTGCCGGCAGTGTCGCCTTCCAGCGGTGCGCCCATCGCTAGAATGTCGAAATCGACGGTGCCAGCCGCAATGGATTGCTGCAAGCGCGGGTTATAGTCGGCTTGGGCTAGGTCGATCCAGGTGATCTTGGCACCGGTATAAGCTTCCCACGACACCAGCATACCGCGGAACAACAGGTTGTGCAGGTTCTGGTTGTTGATTCCAAAGAAGGTCAGCTCGACCCCGGCAAATTCGCCTTCCGCTACGTTGGCCTTGGTCGGGCCCATGCACAGCTCGCCGACTTTCTGCCAATCGGAATCGGTCGGGGAACCCATGTTTACGCCCGGAATCTTCAGGATTTCGGCCCGCACATTATCTTGGGCAAACGCGCTTCCGACCATTCCGCTCAGGAATGTGCCGCCTAAAGCAGCAGTTGCCCCCATCGCGCTTGCGCCTTGCAGTACCGAACGGCGGCTGGTTTTGTGGCGGAACAGCCCTTCGTAAAGTTCCTTTTTCATGCGTAGTCCTCCCTAAGTGATCGTTTGATTTTTGTTGGACACAAACACACTAGCACGACTCGTCACACGGCCAAGTGATTAATTTACAAAGATTTAAAAAGCAGTAAAGTAACCATTATCGACATTGGTCTGATGTCTCTCCCTGCGCTACGAAAGGCTCGACTCGCCAAGGTTACGCCTGACTATGCAGCGACGTTTTGGCCTGTCAACAAATTAACGATGTTTGCTAAGGTGCGGTCAAAGATTCATGCAATCTGACTTTCGGCAATTCTTGAACTCGCAATAGACAGCGCGCGCCGCCTCGTCTAACTCTTGCGCAATAGCGGGTGGGTTTACCAACATGGCGAAAGTTTCGATCAGCGACGTGCGCAAGGCTTATGGCCCGCTTGAAGTCATTCATGGCGTCGATATCGGCATCGAAGACGGCGAGTTCGTGGTGCTGGTCGGCCCCTCGGGCTGCGGAAAATCGACCCTGCTGCGCATGGTCGCGGGTCTTGAAAGCATCACCAGCGGCACGGTTTCGATTGGCGAAAAGGTGGTCAACAACATCCCGCCGAAAGACCGCGACATTGCGATGGTGTTCCAGAACTATGCGCTCTATCCGCATATGAAAGTGGCCGACAACATGGCCTTCGCGCTGAAACTCAAAGGCGCGACCAAGGAAGAAGTAACCAGGCGCGTCGCCAATGCCGCCGATATTCTTGGCCTCAAACCCTATCTCAACCGTTATCCCAAACAGCTTTCCGGCGGCCAGCGTCAGCGCGTGGCGATGGGTCGCGCTATTGTGCGCGATCCGCAGGTTTTCCTGTTTGACGAGCCCCTGTCCAACCTCGATGCCAAATTGCGGGTGCAGATGCGCACCGAAATCAAGGAACTGCATCAGCGCCTGAAGACTACCACGATTTTCGTCACTCACGACCAGGTCGAGGCCATGACGATGGCCGACAAAATCGTGGTGCTGCAGGACGGTATTGTTGAACAAATCGGCAAACCGTTGGAATTGTACGACCGCCCCGGCAACCTGTTTGTCGCCAGCTTCATCGGCTCGCCGTCAATGAACCTGATCCGCGGAATTGCCCGAACCGAAGGCGGCACGTCGGTGGAAATCGACGGTGTTCGCATGGCTGTCGAGGGCACGCATCAAGTGAAAGACGGCCAAAACGTCACGTGGGGCATCCGGCCTGATGCGTTGCAACTGTCTGACCAAGGCTTTGCCGCCACCGTTGGCGTCATCGAACCTACCGGTGCCGAAACTCTGGTTTTCCTGCGTTTTGGCAGCCATGAAATGGTGGCCCTGTTCCGCGAAAGGCACGATTTGACCCCCGGCCAAACCATTCAACTGCGTCCGCGCAAAGGCCACGGGCACCTGTTTGATACCGCTTCGGGCAAAAGGCTGTAGCCGTGCCCGTCATCCTGACCTTCGGTGACTCAAATACCCACGGCAGCCCGCCGGTGCAAAACGCGCCCCGCCTGACCCGCAACGAACGCTGGCCCTGCATCATGGCCCGCGAACTGGGCGCTGACTGGCACCTGATCGAAGAAGGCCACGGTGGTCGCACCACGGTGCACCCCGACCCGATTGAGGGACTGCACAAGAATGGCATTGCCGCCTTGCCGATCATTCTGGACAGCCACTCGCCCATAAACGTTATCACCATCATGCTGGGCACGAATGATCTGAAGGAACGCTTTTCCGTCAACGCCAGCGACATCGCGCAGTCCTGCGAAAAGCTGATCCTGCTGGTGAAAGCCAGCAATGCCGGGCCGGAAGGCACAGCGCCAAAAATCCTGCTGATCGCCCCGCCGCCGGTGCTGGAAGTCGGGCGGTTGAAACTGATGTTTCGCGGCGGCGCGGCCAAGTCGGCGCTGCTGGCGGAACATTACGCGACCATCGCCAAAGAACAAAACGTGGCCTTCCTTGATGCGGGTAAAGTCATCACCTCCAGCCCGCTCGACGGCATCCATTTTGACGCGGTGGAGCACGGCAAACTGGGCAAAGCCGTCGCGACAGCCGTTCAGGCGATGCGGTAAAACCGCGCCGCGTTGCCGCCGAAAGCTGCGTCGTGATCGACCTTTGGCACATAGGATTGCGCCGCCGCCAGCCAGCTTTCATAAGATCCATTCAAATTCAGCACCGGCCAATCCGACCCCCACATCACCCGCGTGGGCCCAAATACCCGCAAAACATGCTCGGCATAGGGGCGC
>JANMOK010000422.1:0-3151 GCA_031369165.1 Paracoccaceae bacterium | reverse complement strand
CAGCCCGGCACCAGCCTGAACGTGTTGACGCTGGAAGCCTTGGCCGAACTCGACCGCGCCTTCGATACCGCTCTGGCCGACAAAAATGTCAAAGGCATCATCCTGACTTCTGCGAAAAAAGACTTCGCCGGCGGCATGGATCTCAACGTCATTGCCCAGATGAAATCCAACGCCGGTGACAACCCGGCGCTGGGATTGTTCAACGGAACCATGGCGATGCACGCCGTTCTGCGCAAAATCGAACGCGCTGGCATGGACCCGAAAAAACTGACCGGCGGCAAACCCACTGCTTGGGCCTGCCCCGGCACGTCCGCTGGAATCGGCACCGAAATGGGTCTCGCCTGTCACCGCCGATTTGTTGCCGACAATCCCAAGGCCAAGATCGGCCTGCCCGAAATTCTGCTCGGCATTTTCCCCGGCGCGGGCGGCACCACACGGGTCAGCCGGATGATGGACATCATGTCCGCCTCGCCGATCCTGCTCGAAGGCAAAATGCTGGAACCAGCCAAGGCCAAATCGGCGGGCCTGATCGACGAAGTGGTCGCGCCCGAAGACCTTCTCACCCGCGCCAAGCAATGGGTGCTGGCAGCCAAAGACGCTGACATCGTCAAACCCTGGGACGCCAAAGGCTACAAATACCCCGGCGGCACCCCTTATCACCCCGCCGGTTTCATGACCTTTGTCGGTGCCTCGGCGATGGTGCATGGCAAAACCAATGGCGTCTATCCGGCGGCAAAAGCCATGCTATCGGCGATCTATGAAGGGTCGCTGGTCCCCTTCGACGCCGCGCTTCGCATCGAAGCGCGCTGGTTCACCAATATCCTGATGAACCCCTCCTCGGCCGCGATGATCCGCTCGCTGTTCATCAACAAGACCGCATTGGAAAAAGGTGCCGTGCGCCCGAAACTGCCCGACGCAAAGGTCAAGAAACTGGGCGTGCTGGGCGCGGGCATGATGGGCGCTGGCATCGCCTATGTCGCCGCCCTGGCCGGGATCGAGGTTATCCTCGTCGACCGCGATCAGGCCGCTGCCGACAAGGGCAAAGCGCACGTAGCAGACCTGTTGGAGGAAGGGGTGAAACGCAAGAAATCGACGCCCGAAAAAGCCGCCGAAGTCCAGTCAAAAATCACCGCAACCCCCGATTATGCCGTCCTGAAAGGCTGCGATCTGGTGGTGGAGGCGGTGTTTGAAGACCCTGCTATCAAAGCCGAAGCCACCGCCAAAGCCGAGGCGCACCTTTCGGGTGACGCCATTTTCGCCACCAACACCTCAACTTTGCCGATCACCGACCTCGCCAAAGCCTCAAAAAGTGCCACCAACTACGTCGGCATCCATTTCTTCTCGCCGGTTCACAAAATGAACCTGGTCGAGATCATTCGCGGCAAAGCCACCGGCGTTGCCGCCATTGCCAAGGCGCTGGATTTTGTGCGCCAGATCAGGAAAACCCCGATAGTCGTCAACGACGCGCGCTTTTTCTACGCCAACCGCTGCATCATCGCCTACCTCAACGAGGGCGCGCGGATGGTGGGTGAAGGCGTTTCCCCAACGCTGATCGAAAACGCCGCCAAAATGCTGGGGATGCCGGTTGGCCCGCTGCAACTGATCGACGAAACCTCGGTCGATCTGGCGGTGCGGATCGGCAAGGCCACAAAAGCAGCCATGGGCGCCGCCTATGCAAACGCCGAAGCGGATGCGGTTTTCAACCATCTCGCCGATGCTGGCCGGTTAGGCCGCAAGGCGAACGCCGGCTTCTATGCGTATGATTCTGAAGGAAAACGTGCCGGCTTTTGGGAAGGTCTGGCGACAAGATGGCCGCAAGGCAAGGCCCAGCCCGAAACCACCGACGTGCAACACCGGCTGATCATGGCGCAAGTTCTGGAAGCGGTAAAAGCCCTTGAAGAAGGCGTGCTCACCGACATCCGCGAAGGCGACGTTGGCGCGATCCTCGGCTGGGGCTTCATGCCGTGGTCGGGCGGTCCCTTTGCATGGCTCGACATCATCGGTGCCGCCAAAGCGGTTGAAATCTGCCACGCATTGACCAAATCGCACGGCCCCCGCTTCACGGCACCAAAGCTGTTGCGCGACATGTCCGAAAAGGGCGAGACCTTCTACGCCCGATCTGCCGACACCGCCGCCGCATAAGCCGGTTTTCCTCGCCCGCGCCAGGCAATGATTGCGCCTGCCGAAAAGATCAGGCCGATCCCGGCCAGATCACGCATCTCAAGATTTTGGCTCCACAAAACCCAGCCCCAGAACCCGGCAAACACCAGATAGGAATACTCAAACACCGCCACCGCACTGGTTTCAGCGCCAAGATAGCCGCGGTTGATCAAGGCAACCCCGGCCAAAGCCAGCACCGCCTGCACCGAGGACCAGAACCAAAAAGACGCAGGTGCCCAACGCCAGCCCTGCAACAAGAACGCTGCGTCGCCCGTTGCTTGCCGCAGATCGGCAACCAACAGGCCCGCCGATACCGCAACCCCAACAATCCCCATGGCCACGAAAAACACCAGCGTCACCATGCTTGTCGATTCCGCCGCGCACCACTCGCGCGTCAGCAAATTGGCCAGCCCATACAGCGCCCCGCCCGCCAGCGGCAACAATACCCAAGCGCTGAACGCCCCGCTTTCAGGCCGCAAGATCAGCACCACACCTAAAAACCCCAGAAATATCGCGCCAATTCGCCATCGGCCGACCCGCAACCGGAACAGCAGTACCGACCAGACCAGAACCCAGATCGGCGCGGTAAACAGCCCAGCGCCGACATGGGCAATCGGAATGATCGGGATGGTAGCGAAATACAAAAAGATCGAGGCTGTCATCGCCAGCGTGCGCCATAACAACCCGCTGAAGGACACAATCCGGAATGCCGACCCGTGCCACATCATGAACGCCAGCAAAATCGGCAGCGCAACCGCCGAACGCACGAACTGAAATTGCCAAAGCCCGCCGTGGGGCGCGATGAAGCGCACGAAATTGTCGTTCAGGCCGATAATCGCCATGCCCAGCACGATCATGGCCGCGCTGGCAAGGATTTGACTGGAGCCGGGTTTCATGGCGCATTACTAACAACGCACCAGAACCGGCGTTGCGCCGGAAACGACGCCGGGGGGTGGTGTGACGGCATTGGAACAGTTCGTGCGGCTGGAAG
>JANMOK010000363.1:0-4804 GCA_031369165.1 Paracoccaceae bacterium | reverse complement strand
ATGAATTCCCGTTGTTCCGAAAAGGCATCGTGCGCCGATGCCGCCGGGAGATAATACTCAAGCTCGTGAAAATTCGGCTCGAACACATGTGGATAGATGCGATAGGCACGATCAATTCGCTCATTCGGCGGTAACGGTCGCGTACCTGGCCCCTCCGGCGTTTCCTGGTAGAGATTAACCATGCAGAAATCGGCTTTTGCCGGCGGAAAACCATAGAGTTGGGAGGACGCGTCGGTTGGCATCCAGAAGAATGAAAAGTGGCGGTACTCGGTCAGAAGCTGATCCCACCGCTCCCTCAATTCGTCGAGCGGCATGAAAACGATCCGCTCGTGAAGATGAAACGCAGGTTCTAGCTGGATTGTCAGTTCGGTCATCACGCCCAGCATGCCGATTGAGCATTGCACAGCAGCCATTTCATCAGGAGTCTTGTCGAGCGAGAGATCACGGATGTTGCCGGCGGCATCTACGAGACGGCAGGCCGACAAGACTGAGGAGAAACTGCCGAGCGTTTGGCCCGAACCATGCGTGGAGGTTGCAACCGCTCCTGCAATCGTCTGGGTATCGATGTCGCCCTGATTTTTCAGCGCGAGGCCGGCTTCCCAAAGCGGCGCCCCCAATTCGGCAATCGTTGTATGTGCCCTGATGGTAGCTGTTCGCGATATTTTATCCAAGGCGGTGATGCCGGTCAGCCCGCGGGTGTCGATCAGCATGCCGTCGGTGCAACTGACTGCGGTAACGGAATGTCCAGACCCCGGCGTCCTGACACGAAGTCCGGCACGCGACGCCTCCTCTATCGCCGAAACTACATCTTGCTCGCTTGACGCTGCAACGATGCGAGCCGGGACACAGCTTTGATTGCCAAACCAGTTTGTCCATGCAGGGGATTGTTGCTGGAAGCCATGCAAGCCCTCTGTCATGCTCGATCCCCCTCATGTTGCACAGAAACCAGTGAAATCGGACTCCGGCGCGGCCACAGATACATGCATTGCACCCGACATTTTCGTCGGCGGATTGTTGAAGGTGCTATGACCGAAGCGCTTGCACATTCTTTAGCACCGTTTGCATCGCGATACAGGTATTTATTGGCTCGCTCGATGAGTCCTGACCCTAAATATCCGGCATCTCGATTTGCATTTTGACGCTGCCTTTTGGTTGGCTGGCGGCAAGTTCAAAGACATTGATGCTGTCCTCAAACGCGAATGTCTCGGTGATCAGCGGGGCGACGTCGATGGTGCCAGCAGCCAACATGGCGACGCAGCGCGGGAACACATGCGCGTAGCGGAAGACGTGTTCGATGCGGATTTCCTTGACGCAGGCCTTGGCGACATCGTGGGGGAAGGGATTTTGCGGCAAGCCAACCATCACCGCGCAACCGCCCGGACGCAGGGCGTCGAACATGTCGGCGGCGGCGCGTTCGCTGCCGGCGCATTCAAACAGCACATCCGCACCCCAGCCTTCGGTCTGCGCCATGACCGCCTCGGCCAGATTGGCACTGCGCACGTTGACGGGAATGACCGAGCCGGGAACCCTGGCCAAGGCGGCGGCGATGGCCAGTTTGACCTCGTCGACATCGCTGATGAATACGCGCGCACAGCCTGCTGCAAAGGCGGCAAGCAGGGTAACCAATCCGATGGGCCCAGCACCGATGACGACGGCAGTATCGCCGGGGGTGATGCGGGCCTTGACAGTGGCATGAACCCCGACCGCCAGGGGCTCGACCATTGCGGCGGCGGCGAACGAGACGTTGTCGGGCAATTTGAAGGTAAAATCGGCTGGATGCACGACAGTGGGGCGCAGGATACCGTGGTAGGGCGGCGTGGCCCAAAAGGTGATCGCCGGATCGAGGTTGTATTGGCCGAGGCGCGACGCCTTGCTGGTGGGGTCCGGCACGCCGGGTTCCATGCAAACCCGGTCACCGATTTTCAGGTGCTCGACGGCACCGCCGGTTTCAATGACGACGCCCGAGGCCTCGTGGCCAAGGATCATCGGTGCTTTCACCACGAAGGGACCGATGGCGCCGCGGGTGTAATAATGCACGTCGCTGCCGCAAACGCCGACGGTCTTGATGGCGATGCGGACATCGCGCGGGCCCATTGGTTCGTCGAGGGCAATGTCGCGCAGGGCCAGTTTGTGTATTTCTTCTAGAACAAGTGCGCGTGTCATGTGCGAAATCCTTGACGCAAATAACTTATCCGAGTGCCGCATGCGCTGCGGGGGCGAATTCTTCCCAGCCGCGCCAGATCATTTCTAGCGCAACATAGAAGATGATCAACAGGCCGACATAGGCAATCCAGCGATGGTTGTTGATCAGGCGAGCGATGAAAGTGGCGGCCAGTCCCATCAGGGCGATGGACAGGATCAGGCCGAAGATCAAGATATTCGGATGATCACGGGCGGCTCCGGCGACGGCCAGCACGTTGTCCAGCGACATCGACACATCGGCGATGACGATTTGCCAGGCGGCCTGGGCAAAGGTCTTGACCGGCCGCCCGCCAGCGACGCTGCCATCCTTGTCGATGTCTTCGTCGCCAAGGGCTTCGAGCGCCGCCGTGTCGGCGGCGACGTGCCCGGCGCGAAGTTCGCGCCACATTTTCCAGCAGACCCAAAGCAGAAGAACGCCACCGGCCAAAAGCAGACCGGTGACTGCCAGCAGCTGGGTGGTGATCAGGGCAAAGCAGATGCGCAGCACCGTTGCCGCGATAATGCCGACGAGGATGGCTTTGTTGCGCTGTTCCTTGGGCAATCCGGCGGCAGCAAGGCCAATGACGATGGCGTTGTCGCCGGCCAGCACGAGATCGATGGCCATGACTTGAAACAATGCAGAGAGGCCGTCGGCGGTCAGAAATTCCATCGTCAAATATCCCAAGTGGCCCGGCTGGCGCTGCTGCGACCTACATAGTTGCCCTTCCTGAAGAGTTCAACGCGAACTTGCGCCGCGAATGGGCTGCGGCGCGCGCGTTCAAACCTTGACTTATGGTCCGTATCAGCAAGAGTGGTTTAGCAACTACGAGGTGGGCCGTGGCAGAAATTGAACTGATAAACGTCAGCAAGGGCTTTGGTGCGGTCAAAGTGATCGACGACTTGTCGCTCAAAGTGGAGTCGGGCGAGCTGATGGTATTTCTTGGCCCGTCGGGTTGTGGCAAATCAACCTTGCTGCGGATGATTGCCGGGTTGGAAACTACCGATTCCGGCGAGATCAGGATTGGCGGCGCTCGTGTGGACCATCTGCCGCCGAACCAGCGCCAAGTGGCGATGGTGTTCCAGAACTATGCCCTCTATCCGCACATGAACGTGCGGCAGAATATGGCGTTTGGCCTGGAAAACATAGGGATGGATCCTGCTGCGATTGGAAAGCGCATAAGCGACGCAGCGCGAATCCTTGAGATGGAAAAACTATTGGAACGAAAGCCGTCGGAATTGTCCGGGGGCCAGCGGCAACGAGTCGCCATTGGGCGGGCGATTGTGAAGGAACCTAAGGCTTTCCTGTTTGACGAGCCTTTGTCGAATCTGGATGCCGCTTTGCGGGTGCGCACGCGGGTCGAATTGGCGCAGCTGCACAACCGGATGGCGGCGACGATGGTTTACGTGACTCATGACCAGATCGAGGCGATGACCTTGGCCGACCGGATTGTGGTTTTGAACGACCGTCGCATCGAGCAGATTGGCACGCCGATGGAAGTTTACTCGCGGCCTGCGTCGCGCTTCGTGGCTGGCTTTGTCGGCTCGCCGACGATGAATTTTGTGCCGGTTTCGGTGACGACAGAGGGTGTCAAGGCGACGCTGGGTCTGCCGGACGGGTCGCAAGTTATTGCGAATGTTGATCTTTCCGGAGTGAATGTGCAGGGGTGTTCGCTGGGTATCAGGGCCGATGCGGTGGCGGTTGTGGCCGCTGGCACCGGTACAACCAACGGTGAGGCGCAGGTGGTCGAGCGACTGGGCGAGCGGACTTTGGTCTATGCCAAGCTGGGTGATGGGTCGCTGATTGTCGGTCAGGATGGTTCGCTCAGCGCGGTAAAGGCCGGTGATACTGTCGGGCTGAAGTTTGATGTTTCCGCGTCGCATGTGTTCGATGCCAGCGGCAAGGCGCATCACGCGGCGTGATGGTGCGGTGCAGCAAAGCGGCGTCAATCGGCGCAAATTTGATGTGCACCGGGCGTGCACAACGCGTGCACCGGGCGTGCATACGATTGGGGTGCGCAGCGCGGCGGAATTTTGGCGGTTTTGTGCTGCAGGTGCGAAGGAAATTGGCCAAAACTATACCGACCGGTCGGTTTAGTTCGCGGCGAGGTTTTGGGGCGAGTCATGCTCCTTGGACAATCTGGTATTGGGAGTAACGCGCTAGTAATATTTTTTGCGGTCTGCCGGTGCGCTTAAGAGCATTTTAAGGCGCACGGCCGAAGGTGTGCGCCATTCAAAATGCGCTACGACGTCCATTGCTTGGTGTGGGACGCCGATGATAGCGATTGAGTCGGTTTGCACAGTGTAGAAAATCAAATGCATGCCTTGTCGAAATGAACGGTATCCTTGGTGTATGTCCCGCCGGTCACGACCATAACTTGGATTTCTTGGAAGCCAGTCAACGCGGTCGTTCGGGCATCGAAGCTAGGCTGCCATGCGAGCTGCACCGCAATTCTTGAGGCTCCATTTGGCAATAGAGGCAAGTTCGCGTGCCGCCCTTGGCGTAACTTTGTATTGCGTCATATAGCAGAAATTGCCTGCCCAATGACTTTTTAAATGGCAAAATCTGTCACGAATTCACCCCGCTCTGCCTGTTCGGCACCCTCGGCGAGATGCGCACGAAGGA
>JANMOK010000356.1:0-2387 GCA_031369165.1 Paracoccaceae bacterium | reverse complement strand
GTCTTGTCATCGATGGTGCGGACGACGGCCGGGATTTCTGTCCAGCCAAGCGACGATGCGGCGCGGAACCGGCGCTCACCAGCGATCAGCTCGAATCAGCTCGTGTCGGCCTTCGATTGCGATGTGGCGTGCGCCATCCCTGACTGTGACGGAAATCTTTGCGCCAAACGATGCCAGCATGCGCTCGGTGTGGTCGCGCGTGGCAACGGGTTCAATCACAGTGGTGGTTCCCGGCGCATTCAACCCGGCCAGCAATACGGCGGATTTCACCTGGGCGGACGCCACCGGCAAGGTATAGGTCACCGGTGTTGCATGCTCTGCACCATGAATGACCAGCGGCAGACGCTCGCCGTCTGTTGTTTCAAATCTGGCCCCGAACTGGGCAAGGGGCCGGGTCACCCGTCCCATTGGCCGCCTGGACAGGGAAGCATCACCCACACAGCGTGCCGAAAGTGGCGTGGACGCCATCAGGCCGAGGGCGAGCCTCACGCCTGTTCCGGAATTTCCAAAGTCAAGTGCTTCATCAGGTGAGCGAAGCCCCCCAACGCCGACGCCCCGGATTCGCCAGATATTGTCAGCTCCCCGGTCGACGCCAGCACCGAGGGCGCGCATCGCATTGGCGGTGTTGACCACATCGTCTGCTTCCAGAAGGCCATCAATGCTGGTTTCACCGGTCGCCACCGCGCCAAACAGCAGGGCCCGGTGCGACATGGACTTGTCGCCGGGGACGCGGACACGGCCATTGAGGCCCTTTGACCTCCGGGACAGGAGGGACACGGCTGAATTGTCGGTCTGCAACATAGGCTCCGGTTTCAGTTGGAAATTTTCCGCCTTCGTACACGGACCCGCACAGCCTGTCACCGCTTTTGACATTCCCCCCGGAGCATGCCATGAGGCCCGCCAATTCCCACTTCCCGTTGAATTCGAGAGGATAGTCCGTGGTCAATCCAGAGCTTGGCATCAAGCGCACCTGCCCGTCCTGTGCGGCACGTTTTTACGATCTTTTGAAGAACCCGCTGACCTGCCCCAAGTGTGGCACGGCCTTCATTGCCCAGCCCATTCTGCCCTCCAAGGGCGATTTCCCGGGAGCGGCACCTGTGCCCGTCGCCAAACCGCGCCCAGCCGAGGAAGTCGAAGACACCGAAAACGCCGATGTTGAACTCGTCAGCCTGGAGGAGGTTGAAGAGGACGGCAAGGATGATGACGAAACCGCAGGGATCGAAGATGTTGATCTCGGCGAGGAAGCCGAGGCCGCCAACGAGGAAGAAGATGATACATTCCTCGTGGTCGAGGAAGAGGAGGGCGGTAACATGTCGGACCTCATCGAGGGCGGCAACGGCAAGGGAGACGAAGAGGAAAGCTGAGGCTTTCCCCGGCGTAATTTTCCTTCAAAGTTCTTCTTGATTGGAGTTGGCTGGCAAACTAGAGCAGAGCCATCGCAAAACGGACGGCAGCAGTCCATCCTGCCTTCCCCGGTGTGGACAAGGGGTCATAGCTCAGTTGGGAGAGCGCTTGCATGGCATGCAAGAGGTCGGCGGTTCGATTCCGCCTGGCTCCACCATCCCGTCCCATTAAATTTATAAATTCCTATGACAATGTGTTTAATCGCGCCTTTTCCGGTGCTTAGGCGCAAGGAATATTGTCATTTTGTCTCGGCACAGACATTTCCACCGCAGAATCTGCCGGAAGTCGCGCCAAGTCTCAGCATGCAAAATCCATTTTCCCAAAGCCGAACCTAGCACTTAGCTGAAACCGGTTCGTCAGCAAGCAGAGACCGGCTCGACGCAGGGACAAAGATAGAAAGTGCCAACAGCGCTGCGGCGCCTACAAGACGATGCCGTGGACCGTCAATAGTAGTTTTTTAGAATCCCGGCCAACCGCTGAAGAGAACTATGGGTTGCTCGTTCGTCAGCTGCCGCAAATCCCATCACAAGTCCTCGCTGGGAAGCGGTGGTTTCATACTGGAGTGACAAGGGCGAAACATTGACGCCTTGTGCAAAAGCCAATGAAGCGACCCTGCGGTCATCCATTTCAGTGCGAAATAACCCGACAAGCTGTATTCCAGAGTCAGAGCGATGAAGGGTCATCCATTGTCCGAGATAGCGCTCGAAATGCTCGATAAATATTTGCCGACGCTCTGCATAGATGCGGCGCATACGCCGAAGATGTCGGGTGAGGTGGCCCTCATTGATGAAATCCGCAAGCGCCGCCTGCGTGATAAGCGGTGCGAATTGTCCGGTTGCGCTCATCACCGACGTCATGCGATCGCGCAGGTCCATCGGCACAACCATGTAGCCGAGCCGCATGGCAGGAAACAGGATTTTTGCGAAAGTACCGACAAAGACCACATGCGAATCCAGGGCGTTGCCCGCTCCGTGCAGCTTCCG
>JANMOK010000267.1:0-3023 GCA_031369165.1 Paracoccaceae bacterium | reverse complement strand
GGGCTGATCAACAACGCCGGTGGCATGGTGCGGCGGGTCAGCTATGAACTGGCGACCGAGGCGGACTATGACGAGATCATGGACCTGAACGCGCGGTCGGTGCTGGTGGCCTGTTCGGCGGCGATTCCGCATCTGAAGGCGGCAGGGGGTGGGTTCATCATCAACACCTCGTCGATTGCGGCGCGGAATGGGGCGGGAGGCGGGGCGGGGCTTTATGGCTCGGCCAAGAGCTTTGTCTCGAACGTGACGCGGGGCATGGCCAAGGAGTTGATCGGGTTCGGGATCAGGGTCAACGCCGTCTCGCCGGGGGTGATTGCGACGCCGTTCCATGAGCGGTATTCGACCGACGCCCAGATGGTGGCGATGGTGGCGACGGTGCCGCAGGGTCGGGCCGGGGTGGCCGAGGATTGCGTCGGGGCCTATCTGTTTTTGGCGTCGGCGGAGTTGTCGGGCTATATCATCGGGCAGGTGATCGAGGTCAATGGCGGGCAGTTGATGCCGTGATTTCACGCGTGAAATTTTTGGTAAGCTATTGAAAAAAAATGATAAAAAAATTCTCGTCAACCAAATATTCGTAGGTCTGACGTGCTGATTGGTGCGGGTAAATGCGCCCTTTATAATGTATAGGAGGGCTGGCTGACGGCCAGTAGGCCTCGCTACGTGTCAGTAGCGGTATCTCAAAGAATTTATGCATACATATGCTCATGCACACTTGAACCATGCAAAATACGCATATATATGCACATAAATGCTGAGGGCAAGTTGAAAATCGAGCGCGAAAGCCGGAAACTTATCAGCGATTTGATGCAAGCGGGTTTCGAATTGGTTTCTATTAATGGCTCGCACCACAACTACCGCAAAGGATTGGTTAGCGTAATCGTCCCGCACCCAAAGAAAGACCTTTCATTGGGAACTGCGCGTGCCATCTAAAAACAAGCCGGATTGATCGGCAAGGAGCGTTGAAATGCGTTACTATATCGCCATTGTGCATCAAGAAGGCGACAGCGCGTTTGGCCTGAGCTTCCCTGACTTGCCCGAATGTTTTTCAGCGGCGGATCGTTGGGAGGATATTCCGGAAATGGCGGCCGAGGCGATAGACATGTATTTTGAAGACATGCCGCAAACGCCTGCGCGTTCGTTGGATGTTTTGCGTGCGTTGCCCGAAGTTCAGGAGGCGCTTGCCGAAGGGGCAACCCTGATGGCCGTGCCCTATATCGCGCCGGACGGGACGCAGGTGAAAGCCAATATCTCGCTGGATCGCGGGCTGTTGCGGGCGATTGACGATACGGCAAAGGGTCGCAAGATGACGCGCTCCTCGTTTCTGGCGGCGTTGGCGCGGCGGGAAATTACCGGGGTTTGAGGCGGATTCACGCCAAAAGCCGCCAAATCCATTCAACTTTTTCGGGTTGAAACGACGGTCTGAAAAGTTTCAGTTGGTGATGTGAGAAGCGGTTTTTGGCGGGGGAATCGACGACGTCAGTTTTTGAGCGATGCGTTGGGTGGGATTCATCCGACAGATTGACCCTACAATTTCTGGCAAGGTTATTTGGTCGGGGTGAACACTATACTAACTGGCCGAGTGGTGTGCCGGGGATGGGTATAAGGAAGGCCGCTCGGAGATCGGCTTGCACGGCCAGCCATCGGCGCGAATCCGACCTGCGCGGCAAGGACGTGTCAAGTCAGGCGCGAGAATTCTGCCGATTTCGCAACATTAACCAGACATGAACAACTTTCCGTCGCATTTGAGGAATAGTTTTTTGGATGTGAAGTTCTGTTGCAGGAGTAATGATCATGTTCCGTTTTTGTACCACCACCACCACCACCGCCTCCGCCGCCACAAACCATTTTACCGCCGACGAAGAAGGCTCCGTCACCATCTGGGCAATGGGCTGGACCGTTGTTTTCCTGCTCGTTGGCGGTCTTGCCGTGGACGTGGGCAATGCTTGGCGCGTGCAGGGCATGCTGCAGGCTACTGCGGATGCCGCAGCACTGTCGGGTGCCATCGAGTTGCTGAATGCCAGTGACACCGCCGCCCGCGCCGAAGCCATCCGCATCGCCGACCTGAACATGCCCGAAGGCGTGGTCGTGGCGGCGGATGTTATCTCGGGTTCCTGGGACAGTTCGACCCGCACCATCAATCCCAATGCCATCGTCAAGGATACGCTTCGGGTTACGGCCCGTCGCAGCGGGGCCACCAACAACGCGTTGCCCACGTTTCTGATCAAGCTGGCTGGAATCACCAGCTGGGACGTTGCCGCGCAGGCGACTGCTGAACGCTTTGTTCCGGGATGCATGCGTGACGGATTGGTTGCGCGCGGTCGGGTGGAAGTTTCCAGCAACAACGCCTTCGTCGACGAAATCTGCCTGCATGGACAGACTGGCGTGAAGATCAGCTCGAACAACAGTTTTGAAGCCGGGGTCAAGGTGACGATGCCCGACCTGGATATGCTGCAAATTCCGGCATCGGGGCTGACATCCAACGCTGGCCTTGCCGCCGCGCTGGGCGAGAACAATCTGGATCCGACGATCATCGATCACGTATCCGAAATCGTGACCGGGTTGCAGAACCCAGCCTATTCCGGCCAGCCAAGCTATATCAACAAGACGCTGCCCGCGATCGCGATGACCCGGACCTCGTTCAACGCGGCTTCGTCACTGACCGCGGGCAGAGTGTATTCTGTGAACTGCACCGGTGGATCGGGCATCAACATCAACGCCGCCGTCGTGACAAACGTCGTGATCACCACCAACTGCAAGATCAGCTTCAGCGCAAATTCCGTCATCAAGAATGCAGTGATCGCGACATCAAGCACGGCGACGACATCGGTCAGCGGCAGCGCCTCTTCAACGATCGGGGCGAATGACAATTGCGCCGTCGGCGGTGGTGCGCAGGTTCTGACGGCGGGGTCGATCCATTTCGCGTCCGGGCTGAACCTGTATGGTTCGCAAATGATCGCGGTTGGCAATGTCACGATTGCCGCCAATTCTCTGGGCATCAAGGGGGCCTCGATCCAGGCGGGCGG
>JANMOK010000261.1:0-12228 GCA_031369165.1 Paracoccaceae bacterium | reverse complement strand
GCGCCCGCGAAATCTCGCGCCGCACCATCTTGCGCACGTTGCGGGTGATTCGGTCACCCAGATCACCCTGCAACTCTTCACGGATGATCGAACGGATCATCTCGCGCATCGCATCATCACCAGCGGCGGTGTGGCGCGACCGAAAGGTTGCGTCGATGCGGTTGGAAGCAGTCAAAACCAGCACATTCGAGCCATTCTTCTGGCTCGATTTCTTATCCAGATTGCTCACTTCATCCGACACAAGCTGCCGGATGGAGGAAAGGACGTCACTCACGTGCTGAATATCCTGGTAAGGTTTCATTAATCACTGCTCTGTTTTTGCCACCGAATTGCGGCCAGTATATGACCAATCGGCCTCGCAAACAATCAGAATGTAGAGGGGCTTTCACAATTCCCTACTGTATCTAGTCGCACTATTGCGACCATCGATTGGTAATCCGGTCCAGAACCGAACCGTCAAAGCCATCAACGGGTCCGCTCTGCACCCGATTGTAATTCACGCCAGGATCATATGACGGAATGCCCAGCTGCAAATGCGATACCGTCAACAATCCCATCGCCGCCAGCAAATTATACGCCGCCACATATTCATCGCGCTGCGCCGAGACCAGATTTGATCGCGCCGTCAACAATTCCTGCTCGGCATTCAACACGTCCAATGTCGTCCGTGTGCCCAAAGTCGCCTCAACCCGTACACCGTCATGGGCAATCGTCGCGGCTTCAATTTGCTGTTGGCCCGCAAAAATGGTTGCCCTTGCCACGCCAAGGTTTGCCCAAGCTATCGCCACCTGCTGCTGCACCGAACGAGCCACGCTCTGCAATTCAAACTTGCGCTGGTCCAAAATGGCCGTGGCTTGCCGTTCCAGCGATTCCAGCGTGCCACCCTGATACAGCGGTATGGTGCCGTTCAAACTGACCGAAGCGCCAGCGACCACAGCGTGGTCCGTGCTGTCACCGGTCTGCAGTCCCAATTGTCCGCTCATGCTGACCATAGGCCCGGAACGCCCCTTGGAACGCTCCAAGTCAAACGTTGCCGAATCCTGGGCGTAGCGTGCCCCGATAATTGACGGATGTTCACCCATTGAAATGGCGATGGCGCTGGCCAGGCTATCGGGCAACCCGGGAATTGGCGGCGGTGTTGACAAATCAACCGGCGGCGAGCCCACCGCCGCCAGGAAATTCTGTGATGAGATTGCCAACCCACCTTGGCTGGCACTCAGCCCGGCTTGGGAAGCCGCCAATCGCGCCTCGGCCTGGCTAACGTCGGTGCGGGTTACTTCGCCGACAGCAAAACGGTCGTTTACGGCCTGTACCTGTTCGCGCAGGACCCGCACGTTGTTTTCAGACAATTCGACAAACTGCATGTCGCGACGAACGTCCAGATAGGCAATCGCCGCGCTCAGCAACACGCTCTGTTCAACCGCTTTCAGTCCGGCGCGCGCTGCCATGATGCCAGCCTTTGCCGATTCAATCGCCGCTGGGGTTTGCCCGGAATCAAACAAGACCAAATTTGCGTTCAGCCCTGCCTGCCACGTGTCGGTAATCTCGCCCGGCTGACCGGTATTGATTGCCAAAGTGCCATTGCCATCCAATGAAACATTGGGACGCAATCCGGCCCGCGCCAAAGCCACGGTCTCGTCCTGCCCGCGCAAGGCGGCGCGATTGACCTCCAGCAAAGGCGAATTCTGGTAAGCAGCAATCAACGCATCGGTCAGCGAATGCGCTGACATTGGCGAGGGCGCAATCAGGGCCATCGCCACCCCAGCCAAAAACCTGGCCCTAAGTCGTGGAAACAGCATGCAATGCCCCTCGATCATCTATTGTTAACAGCAATTTAGGGTCGGCTGCGCCAAGCGCAAGCACCCTTCGTCAGAATTGGAAGGCGCGAACCTTGCCAAATCCCGGCAACATCGGTGCCGTGGCGTCAAAAGCCCGTCGCCAGACCAAACCGTTCGCCGTTTTCAGCGCGATCCGGCATTGCCCGATCGAACCCTCCATGAAAATTGCCGCCGCGCGACCGCCAACCTTCAGTTGCGCCTCCAGTCCGGCGGGAAATTCCTCAACGCCGCCCTGAACCATAATAACATCAAACGGCGCGTGCTTCGGTGCGCCAGCCGTCATGATGCCCGCAACCACAACCGCATTGGCGACGCCATCCCCGGCAAAACTCGCTTCCGCCAGCATCACCAACTCGGCGCTGTCCTCAACCCCGACCACCGAACCGGCAATCCGGGCGACGACTGCGGTCGAATAGCCCTGCAGACAGCCGACATCCAGAACCCTTTCGTCGGGCTGAATATCAACCGCGTCCAACATCTTTCCCAGAATCCGCGGGTCCAGCAACACCCGCCCACCGGCCAATGAGACGTGTTCGCCCATATAGGCCACGCTGCGTTTCTCGACTGGCAAATACGCCTCGCGCGGCACATGCAGCATCGCCTCGATGATCGGAAAGCGCGTCACGTCCGAGGGTCTGATCTGGCAATCGACCATGGCAACGCGGGCGGCTTGAAAATCAATCATGGGCAACTCTTTTTAACGGCAGGTGTTGGCCAAGTCATGCCATAGGTGGCAAAGCATTTGCAACGCGGTTCGAAACGCGTTTCGATGGCGAAAGGCGTTTTCGGACTTTCACAGTTTCAGCGTCATGACAGATCAAGGGAAAAGAGCCGTATGGATTGTCCGTGATAATTCCGCTCAAAAGGCAGCAAATTATCCGCCACCGCGCATTCAGGGTTCCTGAAATACTGAAAATCAAGCACTTCCAAACCAAACCCGACGCAGCATTCGGCAATCCGCTTCAGGCCACCCGAAACCACGTATCCATTCCCGAAGCCGAATGCTCCAACATATGGCAATGAATCATCCATTCCCCGGGATTGTCGGCGACAAAGGCAGTTTGCAAAACTTCTCCCGGGCCGATCATCACCGTGTCGAGCCAGGCCAAATCACCCGTGGAAATCCCTTGCCGCGAAATGATGCGAAAATGGTGGCCATGTATGTGTATTGCATGGTCCCATTGCGTGTCGTTGATCATATCCAGCCGTATCGTTTGCCCGCGATGCGCATCAAACAGCGGCGTTTCACCCATACCTGAAACTTCGTTGAATGCCCACAACGGAGCCTTCTCGCCGGGCATTTCCATGCCCACATGCATTTCGGCCACAGCGACGCCGTTCAATTTGCCAAACGAGCCGCCTTGCATCGACAAGCGCACTGGAATTGCTGCATCCAAATCCGGTTCGAGCAGGCTGGCAGGTCGAAGCATCGGCATTGGCGCAAAGGTCGAACTTGCGACGCCCATGAAACTGGCCAAGGCAAATGGTTTGCTGCTGGTTTCTACAAGTTCGCTCACAGCACCGGCAACCGGCACAATCGTCAAATCCACCCGTTGCGCCGGCCCCAAAACAAATTTTTCAGGCATGGCAATAACTTGCGCCAAAGTCTGCCCGTCCCGTGCAACAATCATCGCCCCGGCCAGCGTAAGTTTCAAAACCCGCGCTGTCGATGAATTGATCAGTCGCAACCGCTGCATTGAGCCAGCGGAAAGCGCATATTCCGGCAAAACCGCGCCGTTCACCGTCACCAAACCACCAATCCGCCCGGCATGTGACCAATCCATTGGGCTGCCAAGGCTGGCAACATCAAACAAGCCGTTTTCGTCCAGCCGCCAGTCGGTCAGAACCAATACTTGGTCATTTTCCGGCGCAAACGCCGGTTCGGCTTCGTCAATAATCAAAGCGCCAAACAATCCCCGCGCCACTTGATCCCAAGAATTGACATGCGCATGATACCAAAAAGTTCCGGCATCGGGTGCGGTGAATTCATAGTCAAAACTCGCCCCCGGCTGCACCGGTTCTTGCGTCAACCCCGGCACCCCATCCATCGCATTCACCAGCCTGATCCCATGCCAATGCACCGTTGTTGGCTGGTCCAATTCGTTGCGATAGCGAATGCGAATTGCCTGACCTTGGGTGAAGCGTAGAACCGGCCCGGGCACCAAACCGTCGTAGCCGATCAGGTCGCTGTCAGGGCTATCGTTGCCAGCAAGTTTCACGCGAGTTGCCCGCGCCGTCAGTTCCAAAAACCCACCGGCAGCATAAGATTTGTGCAACCCAATCAAGCTCGTGGCGGCGATTCCTGCCAAAACTACCCTTCGTGAAACCCGCATACCCCCCCCGCAGTCAGTCACTGACCATTCGATAAGTCACACCAAGCCCACCGGTTTTGCGGGCGTCGCGTACACGGCGCTGTCGAATGCCTCCCGGACATTCTCCCCGTAGCTACGCACCGTCGCGCCTTTGCGGGCGTAGTGTGGCTAGGCTTGTTCAAACTACCCGGAACCAGGTGTCCATTCCCGACGCGGAATGTTCCAGCATATGGCAATGGATCATCCATTTTCCCGGTTTTCCGGCGACAAAGGCCACCTGCAGAACTTCCTTGGACCCGATCAGAATCGTGTCGAGCCAGGTGTCATCGGGGGTATCGGCATCGTCCTTCGGAACCTTCCGGAAATCGTGGCCATGGATGTGAATGGCGTGGTCGACGAACGTTCTGTTTTCCATCTTCAACCCAACGGTTTCGCCGCTGGCAACCTGAAACATTGGCTCGTCGCCCATGCGCGAGACGTTGTTGAAGGCCCAGAGCACCGGCGCGTCGCTGTGCATGGCCATGTCACCGGCCATTGTCGCAACCTTGGCACCTTTTTCCAGGCTGCCCAAATTCCCACCGGTCATCAGCAGCGGAAACCATTGGACCTTGGTCAGGTCGGGAACCGGCAGGTCGGCGGCGGCAAGGGCAGGGGTGGGGCGGGCCGCGCTGGTCAGTGACGGCGTGAAGTGCGCCAGCACAATGTCTTGCCAACTGACCTCTTTCAGCTCTGCCCCAGAATCCTGGGTGAATTCGGCCATCAGGTCGACGCGCTGGGCGGGACCAAGTTTCAGGGAGCGGCCTAGGTCTTGGGGCGCGGCCAAAGGCTGGCCGTCGCGGGCAATGATCTTGGCCTCAACGCCAGTCAACTTGAGTTTCAGGATGCGCGCGGTGCTGGTGTTGATCAGGCGCAGACGCTGCGCTACGCCGGTGGCTACGGCAATATCCGGTCCTTCAACGCCGTTGGTCGTCAGGAATTTGCCGATCCGCCCGCCACCGGACCATTCGAAAACGTTGCCCAGACTTACGGTATCAAAGACTCCCTCGGCGGTCAGCAGCCAATCGGTCAGGACCAGAACGTGATCATCTTCCGGAGCAAACGCCGGTTCCACCTCGTCGATGATCAGTGCCCCGAACAGGCCTCGCGCCACCTGGTTCCAACTGTCGACATGGGCATGATACCAGAACGTGCCCGCATCGGGCGGGGTGAATTCATAGTCAAAGCTGCCGCCAGGCGGAACGGCCTGCTGCGTCAGGCCCGGCACGCCATCCATGGCGTTTTCCAGCCTGATCCCGTGCCAATGGATCGTCGACGGCACGTCGAGCTCGTTGCGAAACCGGACGCGGGCGATCTGGCCTTGGGTGAAGCGCAGCGTCGGGCCGGGAACCAAACCGTCATAGCCGATCAGGTCGCTTTCCGGTCCGCTCGCCCCGGACAGGCGAACTTTTGCCGTCCGCGCGGTCAGTTCAAGAAACCCATCCGCCGCAAGAGTTTTTTGCAATCCAATGGCACTAGCGGCGGCTAAACCCGCCGCGCCCGCCAACACTTGACGTCGAGAAATCTGCACCATTCGATCCTCCTTAAACTTTTCGCCAAATCTCCGTGTTGCACCCGCGAAATAGCCAACATACTGGTGCATTCGCTGTCAGAAGTCGACTCCGAAGGGCCAGAAACGGCCAGTTTACCCCGCAAAACAGCCATAAAACCGCGATGGATTTGGTCAAAAAACCCTTGTTGCAGCGCACAAACCCCGTCAGCCTCCGCCGTGATGCGAAAACGCCCCGCGCCGAGAAAAAGAGATTAATTTCAAGTTAATACGAAATTTAATATCTAGCAATATCAATACCATAACCTAAATTTCACGCGTGAAAAAATTCGTAAAAACTGCCTACCCCGCCCTCCTCAACCTCTGCCTCCCCTTCGCCGGTTGCGCCTCAAACAAAGCCGCCAATTGCTCCGTCATCGCCCCCGCAAGCTGTTCGACATCGGTGATCGTGACCGCATTTCGATAATATCGCGTCACGTCGTGGCCGATGCCGATGGCAATCAATTCGACCATTTTCATCTTTTCCACCATCGCGATCACGTCGCGCAGGTGTTTTTCAAGGTAGCTGGCCGGATTGACCGACAAGGTGCTGTCATCCACCGGTGCCCCATCGGAAATCACCATCAATATCCGCCGCGCTTCCGGCCGCCGTGTCAGCCGCCGATGCGCCCATTCCAAGGCCTCGCCATCGATGTTTTCCTTCAGCAGCCCTTCCTTCATCATCAGCCCCAGATTGGGCCGCGTCCGCCGCCAAGGCGCGTCGGCACCCTTATAAATAATATGCCGCAGATCATTCAAACGCCCCGGCAAAGCAGGCCTCCCGGCAGCCAACCAATCCTCCCGCGCCTGCCCGCCTTTCCACGCCTTTGTTGTGAACCCCAAAATCTCGCATTTCACCTGACAGCGTTCCAAAGTTCGCGCCAGAATCTCCGCACTTATCGCCGCAATCGAAATCGGCCGCCCTCGCATTGAACCGGAATTGTCCAACAACAACGTCACCACGGTATCGCGGAACTCGGTGTCCTTTTCCTGCTTGAAGCTCAACGGAGTCGTCGGATTCGCCACCACGCGCGCCAGCCGAGCCGCATCCAGCATGCCCTCTTCCAAGTCGAACAACCACGACCGGTTCTGCTGCGCCTGCAAGCGCCGCTGCAGCTTGTTTGCCAGCCGCGAAACGGCACCCTTCACCGGCTCCAATTGTTGGTCGAGATAGGCCCGCAACCGCTCCAGTTCCAGCGGATCGGCCAGTTCTTCGGCGGGAATCTCCTGATCGTGCTTGGTGGAATAAACGGTATAGTTCGGATCAGCATCCGAATAAGTCGCGGGTGGCGGCAAATCAGCCGGCGGATCACCCTCTTCGGCATCGGCATCTTCGGATCGTTCCAGATCGTCGCTGTCTTCAACCGTCGCCTGGGTTTCGCTGTCGTCCTTTTCCTGCGACTCGTCATCGGGGGCAGTCTCAAACTCGTCGGACTGGTCGTCATCCCCCTCGCCACTCTCGCCCTCGCTGTCGTCCTGCGAATCCTCGCCCGCATTGTCCTCGTCCTCGGCATCATCGGGATCATCGCCCAACTGGTCGCCATAGCCCAAGTCTTCGATCACCTGCCGCGTCAGCCGGGCAAAGGCTTGCTGATCGTCGAGCAAAGCGTTCACATCGTGGAACGTCTCGCCCGCCTGCCCTTCAAGGAAATCTTTCCACAAAGCCAATACGTTATCCGCGCCTTTGGGCAGGTCGCGGTTGGTGGCGAGTTGGCGGACGAGATAGCCAGCCGCTGCGGCCAAAGGGGCCCGTTCCTTGCTGGCAAGCTGATCCCAGCCCATCCGCCGCGCCTCATCGGCGATCCGCGCGTCGATATTGCGGGCCGTCCCCGGCATAGCGCGGGCCCCCATCGCTTCGCAGCGGGCGGTTTCCATCGCCTCGTAAACCGCCACCGCAACCTCGCCCGCCGGGGCATATTTGCGATGCGTCGCCTCGTTGTGAAAGCGCAGCTTCAAGGCAAAAGCGTCCGCCGTGCCGCGCGCCAACAGCACTTCATCCGCCGTCATCCGGCGGGAAACTTGCGGCAAACGGGCGGCGTCCGCCGTCAATCCTGCGGGGTCAACCGAATAGGAAACGGTCAAATCCGGCGAGTCTGCCATCGCCCGCATCGCCTCGGACAGGGCTTTCTTGAACGGATCAGCGGGATTGTCGGATTGGGCCATGGTGCCTTTTATGCCAGCGCGGAGGCGGATGGGGAAGTTCCCGCAACGTCATTTCGACCGAAACGAAGCAAGTCGGCAACCTTCAGCAGGCTTGCTGCGTCGGATCGCTCACCGAAGTGAGGAAATTCATCGAACCGTTGTGCGATTTCAAACGCTTCTTTCCCGGCCCAACCGCCAACACCCCTCAAAAGCCGCCCCAGTTTTTCAAAAAACCGCGCAAAGGTCGCAAAAACCACCCCTAGCCCCGCAACCCCGTTTCCACCAACATCCCGCGACGCTTGGCCTCGTAATAATACCCCTGCGAATACCATTTGAGCGCTTTGTCAAAGCTGCCGTTGGAAAGTAGCCAGGCACCGCGCAGGTATTTGACGGCATATTTGAGGTTGGTGTTGGCATTGAGAAGGTCTCGGGGTTCACCGGCAAAGCCCATGGTACCGGCGGTTTGTGGCAGGATCTGCATGAGTCCGTAATACGGCCCGTTGCGGGCCTTTGGATTATAGTCACTTTCACGCTGAACCACCCGGTGGATCAATCCTGCGGGCACATCGTAGGCATCGGAATATTTGTTGATGAGGGCGTGGATTTCGGCGGTTTCACCGGGGTTCAGCCCTGAAGAACCACGACTGGATTCGCGGCCCAACATGCCGCAGGCGGACAGAACAAGGGCGGCCATTACCAAGATGACTTTGTTTTTCATGGTCAGGTCACAGGAAAAACGACAAGACCACACCCATGATCGTGCAGCCGATGGTGGCGTAACCGCCGTCAATCAACATCAGCTTCCACGGGCGCCCGGCAAAGGCGACGTTGGTGGCGATCCACGGCGTGGCGATGAACAGGCCCAGGCCAACGCCGCCCATGAAACCGTCGCTCAATGTGTCAAGGCTGCTCATGATGAAGATGTGCCGCATCATTCCCGCGACCACTATTGAAGCAATTCCGCTGACAATGTAGGGCTTGGCATCCGAACGGTTGACCATTTCTTTGGTCAGGCCAACGGCATCCATCCAAGTATTGGCCAACGTCATATACCAGAATGCGCCGAAGGCATATGAAGCCCCTGCTGCTAGCAGAACCGCCAGATATTGCATGATAATCCCCTTGCTGATTTGCGCCAGTTTGAGGCGCAAATCACCTGCATGCAAGTTCAGTTAATGAATTTTTGCGAAATCCACACGGGCGAGCCATCAACCGGGTGCTGAACTTGTACCCAAGTGCCATCGGTTTCGCCGGTTAGGAACAAAAGGTCGCCAAAAATGACGGAACCGATCTTGTCAAATTCGGTCGAGGGGCCAAGGCGCAAGTTGACGGCTTCTCCGGTGACAGTGGCGGTGGCCAAAGTTACGGGAGATTCGATACTAGCTAGCGCTTCGGCGACAAATGGTTCACGCGCAGCACTAGAGATTGCTGGATCGGCGGAATAGCTGGCCAAGACTATTGGCCCTTCAATCGACGACGCAGCAGGCACGTAAGAACCGGAAGTCGGGGCCCGCACAGGCACCACAGCGGCTTGCACAACTTCGACTGCGGCCGGTTTGGGTTCAGCAACTCGGTGCAAGGCAAAAACCGAGGTCTCGCCGGAACCGACATAGCCAGCGGCACCCAGCAGCGAAACGATCGTCAAATTGTAAAAAACCGTCCAAGACCCACGCATTTCAAACCCCACGCGCACAAAACTACGGTGCCGCAAACAGGATTCTGTCAGTATTTAGCGGCCATTTTGTGACCAAGCTGCCTCTGCGAAATGCTTGTTTTCTACGAATTGATTGAACGCATCCCCCATTCAACCCATACACGCTTACTACTAAAAAGTAAACGTAGACGGGGTTCAATTGTTCCAGAGCAAATGACATTTTTCTGCAACCGAGTTAGGAATATTTTCCCATCGTGCAGACCCATTTCCATTCATCGGCCGTGACCGGCTGAACGGAAAGGCGGGTGTTCTTGACTAAGACCATTTCGGAAAGTTCTGCTGTCGCTTTGATTTGTTCAAGCGTAACCGGTTCGGGGAACGGTGCCACCGCACGCACATCGACGCATTCCCAGCGGATGTCGTCGGTTGTGCTGTCTGGATGGGCGGTTTTGGTGACTTCCACCACGCCAACAATGCGTTTTTCGGCAACCGAATGGTAGAAAAACCCAAGGTCGCCAACCTGCATCAGGCGCATATTGTTGCGGGCCTGATAGTTGCGAACGCCATACCATTCGGCCCCCTTTGCACCTACCGCAAGTTGGTGTGACCACCCGAAAACGGCGGCTTCGGCTTTGAACAGCCAATGGTTCATTCCGGTTCTCCTGTGCTGGATTCGCTGCGCAGCGGTCGGGTCAAGAGCAGTTCCATGGCGCTGGCGATGGAAAGTTTGCCTTCGATGACAGCGGCGACGGCGGTGGCGATGGGCATTTCGACGGAAAATTTTCGCGCCAGTTCGCAGGCGGCAAAGGCGGTCGCGATCCCTTCAACGGTGGTTCCGGGTGAAGTAGCTTTGCCTTGGCCCAAAGCGAAACCATTGGCGAAGTTGCGCGATTGCGTGGAATTGCAAGTCAAAGCCAGGTCACCGAGGCCCGAGAGTCCGCTGAGCGTTTCGGGCTTTGCACCCATTGCTGTTGCGAGGCGAGTCATTTCGGCGAAGCCGCGCGTCATCAGCGCGGCGCGCGCGCTTTCCCCCAAACCGGCACCTGCGACCATGCCGCAAGAAAGCGCGACGACGTTCTTGATTGAGCCGCCCAGTTGAGCACCGCGGATGTCGTCGGTCAAATAAAGCCGCAACCGTGGTGTGGAAAGCAAGGTTTGCAAAACTTGGCCGGTTTGAGCGTCTTCGCAGGCAAGCGTCAGGGCGGTGGGCAATCCGGCAGCAATCTCGTGCGCGAAGCCGGGACCGGTCAGGACGGCGATTTCGTGCTTTGGGGCTAGATCGGTGACGATTTCTGATTGCAGGCGTTCGCTGCCTTTTTCGATGCCCTTTGCACAGATCACCAGCGGGACCAGTGCGAGGTTGGCGGCATGGACGGCAAGCAAGCTAGACGTTGATTGCGCCGGGACGGCGAGAAGAATCGCCTCGCTTGACCGCAATTTGGCAATGTCGGCCGTTGGCTGGATGTTTTTTGGCAGTTCCGCGTTGGGAAGGTGGCGCTTATTTTTGCGGGTGGCGGTCAATTCGCGGGCGAATTCGGCGTCGCGTGACCAGAGGATTACCTCGCGCCCCGCACTGGCCAATGCGATGGCGAGGGCGGTGCCGAATGCACCGGAACCAAGGATGCCGATGCTCATGCTTTCGCCCCTTTGCGGCCACTGCCAATGAGGGGGACGCTGGATTGGTCAAGCGGCCAACGCGGGCGGGCGGTGAAGGCAAGATTGCAGGGAATGCCTAGGGCGGCGTGTTCGATGCCGACCCAAGCGATCATGGCGGCATTGTCGGTACAGAGCGGAAGCGGCGGGGCGAGGAAGGTGAACTCTGCCTCGTCAGCGACGTCTTGCAGGGCATTGCGGATGGTTTGATTGGCGGCAACTCCACCGGCAACGGCGATGACCGGTGTTCTTTGAGCGCCCATCTCTTGCAAGGCTCGGCGGGTTTTTTCGGCAAAAACATCGGCTGTGGCAGCTTGGAAACTGGCGCAGATGTCGGCGCGGATTTGGGTTGTCATGGTGTTGCCAAGCAGGTCAATCTGACGCCGCACCGCTGTTTTGAGACCGGAAAACGACATGTCACAACCGGGAACATCCAGCAGAGGTCGGGGGAATTTGAAGCGATTTTGGTCGCCCGACTTTGCTGCGCGTTCGACTTCGGGCCCACCGGGGTAACCAAGGCCAAGCAGTTTGGCGATCTTGTCAAAGGCTTCGCCAGGGGCATCGTCGATAGATGCGCCAAGTCTTTGGAACGAGGTTGGGCTATCGACGCGCAGGAATTGGCAATGTCCGCCGGAGACAAGAAGCATGAGGTAGGGAAAATCGATGCCGTCGGTCAATCGCGGGGTCAGGGCGTGGCCGGCGAGGTGGTTTATTCCGTAAAGCGGCAAGGATTTGGCGGCGGCGATGGCGCGCGCGGTGCTGACGCCCGCCAACACGCCGCCGATCAGGCCGGGGCCAGCGGTGACGGCGATGCCGGTGATTTGACTGAGGTCGATTTGGGCTTCTGACATGGCTTGGTGGATACAAATATCCAAGCGCTCGGCATGGGCGCGGGCGGCGATTTCGGGTACGACTCCGCCGAACGCCGCGTGCAGGTCGTTTTGGCCAAAGACTATGGAAGACAAAATTTCCCCAGGTTCGCCGCTGGCTGGATCACCGCGCACGATGGCGGCGGCGGTATCATCGCAACTGCTTTCGATGCCA
>JANMOK010000190.1:0-4775 GCA_031369165.1 Paracoccaceae bacterium | reverse complement strand
CCCGCTTTCATCGTCAACCGCATCCTGATGCCGATGATCAACGAGGCGGTCTATACGCTGTATGAAGGCGTCGGCACCGTTGAAGGCATCGACCGCTCGCTGAAACTCGGCGCACATCACCCGATGGGCCCCCTCGAACTGGCCGATTTTATTGGTTTGGACACCTGTCTAGCGATCATGAACGTGCTGCACGAAGGCCTTGCCGACACCAAATACCGCCCTTGTCCGTTACTGGTGAAATATGTCGAGGCGGGATGGTTGGGTCGCAAGACCCAGCGCGGGTTCTATGATTACCGTGGCGAAAAGCCGGTGCCAACAAGATAAACGCGACAGCCCGCCATACTATTCCGTCACTTTAAGTTCGCTTGCATCACCCCGTCGCGACGTCCAACCTCGAACCAGATCAAGAGGATGGCTCATGCGGTTGCTGAATATACTCGCCGTTCTCGTCGCATTTCCGCTGGCGGCCAATGCAGCGCCTTGGGTAATAAACCACGAGGCTTCACAGGTCACTTTCAAAGTCGGTTATCGAAATGGCACACAACTGAACGTCGTGTTTCCCGATTACGATGGGCAAATCGACTTTGATCCCCGCCACCCGGAAAACGCCGCCGCGCTGATCACCGTGCAAACTTCCAGCGCTGATTCCCGCCTCGCCCAGGTAGATTCGCTCATCCGTTCTGCCGATTACCTTGATTCAATTGGCTTCCCGACAATCACCTTTGATCTCACCGGACTGAAAAAGACCTCGCTCAGCACCGCTGATCTAGATGGCATGATCACCGTGCGCGGCATCACGCAGCCAATCCATCTCAAAGCGAATGTCTACAAATTCGACCCTTTCGCCGATGATCCGTCCAAGCGTGTAGCTGCATTCGAAATCCTTGGCACTCTTGACCGCACCGATTTTGGCAGCACCGCCGGTGCGCCAGAGATTGAAACGCTGCTGCCAATCCGCATTCTGCTGGAAATTATTCCAGCAGGTTGAAACAATAGTGATTCGAAATTCCAAACGCGGGTGGGGACTTGTCAGCCGAACATTGCATTGGCTGATGGCGTTACTGATCTTCGGCATGCTGGCCTTGGGTTTTTACATGATCCGCATCGAAGTGGATATGGTCAGCCAGTACAACGAAATCCAATTGCACAAGAGTTTTGGCTTCACCATTTACGCACTGGCCTGCCTGCGTTTGGCGTGGCGCAGATTTTCATCTGATCTTCCGGCCCTGCCCGCGGACACGCCCGCCTGGCAAGTCAAAGCTGCGCGTGGCAGCCATGTTTTGCTTTATGTATTGATGTTCGTTCTGCCCATCACTGGTTGGCTTATGGCGTCGGCATCGCCCTTGAACGATTCCGGCGCATTCCCGTTCCAGATCAAAAACATGGTGTTTGACTGGTTCGAACTGCCCGATCCATTCCCCAGCGGCAGTCAATTTCTGCGCGACGGTCTCAAGATCATCCACCTGACCGCAGCTTTGTCCTTGGCGGGGCTGCTGTTGGTACACATTCTCGCAGCGTTCAAACACCATTTCGTCGACGGCAACAATGTGCTGCGCCGCATGCTGATTGGCCACTAATTGCCTTCGTTAAACAGTCCGTCGACCAGTTCCTTCAACGCCGCCGCAAGTTCTATTTCCTGCGTCCCACTCGTTTCAACGTCAATCGTGGTGCCTTTCGCCGCGCCCAGCATCATCAATCCCATGATCGAATTACCAGACACATCCATGCCATCGCGCGAAACAACCGCCTTGGCGTCAAACATTTCGACCAATTCGACAAACTTTGCCGACGCCCGCGCGTGCAGGCCTTTTTCGTTTTGGATTTGGAGGGTCAGTTTAACGGCCATCAGGCCCGAGCGGTGGCAAGCACCGGCAAAGTATCAGAACAGTTGATGTATTTTCGGCCCGCATCCATCGCAATACTTACCGCCTCACGCAAAGGCATTTGGCGTGCTTTGGCCAGTTTTATCAGCATCGGCAAATTTGCCCCGTACACCACCGTCGTTTCAACTTTGCCACAAGCCGCCATCGCCAGGTTCGACGGAGTACCCCCAAAAATATCGGTCACTAACACTACGCCGTGCCCGGTATCGACTGTCTCAATAGCGTCACGAATTTCGTCTAGTTTCTCGGCACGAACATCATCGGCTTCAATAGACACAGTCATTGTGCCGGGATGTTTCCCGACAACATGTTCCAGTGCCAGAAGATACTCTCGCGCCAGCCCGCCATGGGCGACGACCACGATACCGATCAAACTTTTTTCATCCCCTTCACGGAACTGCCTGTTGTCGGCAGACGTTCCAATTCGCGGTGGCGAATAGATACCTGCCATTCTGCTTGCGCAAGACGATTCGCCAATTCTTCTGCAACACAAACCGACCGGTGTTGCCCTCCGGTACATCCAAGTCCGATAGAGAAATAAGATTTCCCCTCGGCTTTGTAAGCGGGCAGTAGCAGAGACGTGAAGTCGACCAATTTATCAAAGAATTCCGCATAGATCGGGTCGGCTTTGACAAAGTCGGACACCGCGGCGTCTTGCCCGGTCCTGCCGCGCAATTCAGCGTCCCAAAAAGGGTTTCTAAGGAAACGGCAGTCGATCACCATATCCAGCCCGTGCGGAGTGCCGCGTTTGTAGGAGAACGACTGAATCGAGATAGACAGCGCCGTTGACGTTTCCTTGCTGAAAACCTGCGTCAACTCGGCGCGCAATTCATGCGGCGTGATGTCGGACGTATCAATCAACACATCCGCGCGGTTGCGGATGGGCAACAGCAATTCAAGCTCTTTGCCAATCCCGGCCAGCGGTGTGTCATTTGGCGCCAGCGGATGGCGACGCCGCGTTTCGTTATAGCGATTCAACAGCGTGTCGGCTCGGCAATCGATGTACAACAAGGTTGGGTTGAATGCCGCGTCCTGTTTCAGCTTGTCCAACGTCTTGAGCAACCTCGCTGCCGAAAAATCCCGCGTGCGCGCGTCAACGCCGACGACGACCGGATGATGCAATGGCTCGCCCGTGAACAGTCGCGGCAGCAATGACAGTGGCAAATTGTCAATCGCTTCAAACCCCAAATCCTCCAGCACATGAATTGCCGTCTTCTTCCCCGCGCCCGAGGGGCCTGTGACGAGAATCACGTCTTGTTGCTGCGAGGGTTTGAAATCTTTCACGTTTCCGCCTGCGCAAGTTTAACCATCAGCGCCGATGCCAGATTTGGCACGTCCTTGCCAGAAATCAACGGCAACTCATCCCCGAACACAGCAAATTTCTGCGGGTCCGGCATCCGAGCACCGGCCGACGCGTCCAGATCAACCACTAAACCGACCGGCACATCTTGCCGACAAACCATTGATAAAATGCCAATACCACGTGCTTCTATCAAACCAGCCAAGTTCCTTGGGGCGCGTGCGCAGATTTTGGTGTCAATCCGCGCAAGTTGCACGCCATCGTCAGCGACCAAAATTGCTCCCAGCGCAATCATTTGCAACGCCAGACCCGATTTGCCGCTGCCCGAAGCGCCCAGAATCAAGACGGCCCGGTCGGCAACCGCCACGCAGCTTCCGTGCATCAGCACGAAATCTGCCTCGCTCACAATGGCAGCTCCACCACGAACCGAGCACCCAAGCGCGGGAAGCCCGCGCCTGCGCCTGCGCCTTGGGCCCGGATATTCTCGGCCCAGATCTCGCCGCCGTGGGCTTCAATGATCTGCTCGGAAATTGACAGCCCAAGGCCGGAATGATTGCCAAATTCCTGACCCGGACGTTCGGAATAAAACCGGCTGAATACGTCCTTCAAGTTCTCATCGGGAATACCGGGGCCGTTGTCCTCCACCGAAATCCGTACCTTTTTGCCGCCCGCGATGGCGGCGGCCCGGATTGTCACAACGCCGCCGTCCGGTGGCAAAAACGAAATGGCATTGGATATGAAATTGACGAATACTTGCGCCAATCGCCCTTCCAGACCTTTCATCATAAAGGTCTCGCCTTCGGGCAAAGTGTGCACCAATTTGCCGCCCCGATCTTCGGCGGCATGCGAATTGAACTCAGCCAAATTGCGCAAAAGATAAAACAGATCGAACTCTTCCATCTCGTCGCGCACCAATTCACGATCAAGACGTGAGGCGTTGGAAATATCGGTGACCAATCGATCCAGCCGCCGCACATCTTTCTGGATTACCGCCATCAGTTTGTTGCGGTCATCCTCGCTTTTTGCATAACCCAAGGTCTCGACAGCCGAACGCAAAGAAGTCAGCGGGTTCTTGATTTCATGGGCCACATCGGCGGCGAAAGATTCATTCGCTTCGATCCGGTCAAAAAGTGCCGCGGTCATGCTGCGCATGGCACCCGACAGATAGCCAATTTCATCAGGGCGCGCCGTCATATCGGGAATCTTGATCCTCTCCGGGTTCAAACGCCGCGATGACGTTGTCGCTCCGCCTTTTTCAGCTGCCTCTGCCAAATCGCGCAACGGCTTGGCGATAGTGTTGGCCAGAACCACCGACAAAGCGATGGAACTCAACAGCGCCAAGACGAACACCCGCAAAATTTGTTCACGCTCGCCGCGTACAATCGCGTCGATCTCGCCACCTGGCGTTGAAAGGACCAGGGCACCTAAAACAGCTTTCCCAACAACAACTGGAACTGTCACCGACACGACCAATTGCCCGTCGGAATTGTTGTTTCGAACCTTGGTCACGGCACCGCTGGCAATGGTCTCCATCGCCGGAACATTTGAAAATTCCGAACTCAGTGCTCGGGTTGATCCTTCAGTATTGTCAC
>JANMOK010000165.1:0-4668 GCA_031369165.1 Paracoccaceae bacterium | reverse complement strand
GGCAGCGGCGGAAGCGATGACGACGAGGACAGTGTCGACGAAGACGGAGACGACGGCGGCGGCGAAGATGGTGGCCAAGGCAGTGGCGGATCGCCAAATTCGGGCAGCGGGAATTCCGGTTCTGGCGAAAATAGTGGATCGGGCGGGCGGAACTGGTTCTTTCTGAACGACGGAACCCGCGTTGAAATTGACAATGGCGGGCGCGAGATCAGATTGTTTTACGCCAACGGCTGGCGCGAAGAAATTCGCGGCGGGCGTTACGTTTTGCGCGACGACGACAACCGGTTGGTGGTAGATCGGGCGGCGACCGAAGGCGATTATGCCCGGTTGCAGGGGTTGTTGGCCGCCTGAATTGGTCTGAATTGCGTCTAATTGTAAACAAGTTTTACCGATATTTCAATGTCACGTTCCAGCCAAAGCGCGGGGCGTGCGTGAATTTGGGTCGAAATGACCAGCCAGTTCACGGTCGCAGTTTGTAACTTGTAACGATCGATGGAGTAGGTCCAAATGAATATCACCAAACTCGCCTGTTCTCTGGCTGTGACGGTATCGCTGTCGGCACTATTTGCTGCCATGCCGTTAGCTTTAAGTGCAAATGGCTTGTCGCTGGGCGGTTCACAAGCCAGTGCCAAGGCCGAGGCGTGCTCACCCCATTGTCCACCGAAAAAACCAAAGGTGTGCAAAAAGAATTGCGGCTCCGACGAGCCGACGGACGACGAAGAGACCATTCCAGTTGACGACGAGCCGGTCGATGATGAGCCGATCATTGACGACGAACCGGTCGTTGAGGATGAACCGGTTGTCGAAGAAGAGCCGGTGATTGAGGAAGAGCCGATAGTTGAGGATGAACCGGTCGTTGAAGAAGAGCCGATTGTTGAGGATGAACCGGTTGTCGAAGAAGAGCCGGTGATTGAGGAAGAGCCGAAAGTTGAGGATGAACCGGTCGTCGAAGAAGAGCTGTTTGGCGAAGAAGAACTGGTCGTTGAAGAAGAGCCGATTGTTGGGGATGAACCGGTTGTCGAAGAAGAGTCGGTGGAAAGTGAGCTGGTCGTTGAAGAACCGATCATTGAAGTTGGGCCAGTCGTTGAAGAACCGACGGTCGAAGATGAACCGGTGCTTGAAGTTGAACTGGTGCTTGAAGATGAACCGGTCGTAAAATATGGACCTGTTGTTGTAGACGAGCCGGTCGCTGAAGACGAGCCGGTCGTGGATGAGCCCGCTGTTGATTTGAGCGACCCAGTAAAACCTGAACCGTTTGCCGATGAGAGCGTCAAAAACGACAGCGATCTCGACAGCATCGGCAATTGCGGCAAGTTCGGCGGATCCGACGCAGATGGCACTGATGACAAGAAAGGTAATGCCATCAATCTGGCCGGCATCTATCAAATTCTGGGATCATACTGCCAATTGGCCGACGGCGTTGGTTACGTGGCGGAGGGTGAAGAGGCCTTGTTTGTCTATCCCGATGGCAATTTTGTTGTTATGAATGTCACCGACGGCGCACCGATGATTTTCGTCTATGGCAGTGACCGAGAGTTGATCACTTCCGCCAGATTCGATCACGATCTCCTTGCCGGACCAGCAGATATATTGGCCAGAATCCAGCGGGTGATTGACGCGGCATGAACTGGTTTGGCCTTCGCTGATACGGCGAGGGCCAAATACAAAGGTTTTTGGTGCACCAGTTTCCAAGTGTAAAGAAAGGCGTCATCACAAGATGGCGTCTTTTTCGCTATTTCGGTAGCTTGGCGCCCCAATTTTCGCGCGCGATCATTGCGGCCTCGACCCGGTTTCTGACATGCAGTTTCTGCAAGATTGCTGTCATGTAGTGCTTGACGGTTTTTTCCTGGATATCCAAAGCGTTGCCGACCTCTTTGTTTGAAAATCCTTGCGCGACCAGGCGCAGGATATCTTCCTCGCGTTTGGACAGGTCATCGACAGGATTTTTGCTTTTGGCCGGGGTTTGCAGCGTCTTGAGCAGTCGCGCTGCCAATGAAGGCGAGACGTAGGACTTGCCCTCGGCGAGGTCGCTGACCAGAGCGATCAGTTCCTGCCCGCCAACGCCTTTTAGAATGTAGCCCAGTGCACCGGCTTGAAGAGCTTGCATCACGTCGTCTTCGTCTTCGGATACGGTTAACATCGCGATGCGGATATCCGGATTTGCGCTGGAGATGCGATGCGCGGCAGTGATGCCACCGCCGGGCATCGAAATGTCGAGCAAAACGACGTCGGGGGTAAGTTTGGCGGCTTGTTCAACGGCGCTGTTGGCGTCGGCGCAGGTGGCGACCACCTCGAAATCAGGGTTTTCCTGCAAAGTCATGACAACGCCGTTTCGATAAAGCGGGTGGTCGTCGGCGACGAGAATTCGGGTTTTTTGGGTCATGCCAGGTCCAGATTGAGTTGCATGGTGATGATCGTTCCCTGCGGCTGGTTCGCCGCCGAGCTGAAGCTCCCACCAAGGCTTTCGACGCGTTCTTGCAAACCTGACAGGCCTAGGCCTGAACCCGGCTGCTTGGGCGAGCCGGCGTCACCTTGATCGCAGACGCGGACGGTCAAAGTTCCGCCGGTGATGTCGGCGCTGACCAGTTGACCAACGCCGCCGCCGTGTTTGAACGCATTGGTCAGGCCTTCCTGCACAAAGCGATAGACGCAAATCTTCTGCGGCTGGTCGAGCGTTGCGCCATCCGTGTCGTTGCGCATGAGGGTAACCTCGGTTTTGGTTCGGCCTTCATGCGACGCAGTCGCGCGTTCGAGAACATTGTCCAACGTCATTGCTTCCAGTTCGGGCAGCACGAGGCCGCGGCTGATGCCGCGTATTTCGTGCATGGCGGAATCGAGCACCTGGCGGATTTCACTGACCTCGACTTCGCGTTTGGTCGCGTCATCGGTTGCGGCGATGCGATGCAGGCGCAAGGCAGCGACCGCCAGATTTTGCGCCGGCCCGTCGTGAAGATCGGCGCTGATGCGGCGCAGGTAACGTTCATTGAGCGACGAGGCACGCCCGGAGGCGGCTTGGATGCGCAGGCGCAGGTCGCGGTTCTGGTTGGCCATGTTCTGCATATCGGACAGGCGTTTTTGCAGGGTTTCCTGCTGAGCCTCGATCACGCGACTGCCGCTGAGGACAATGCGAAACAGCAATGCTCCCATTGCCAAAGTGCTGGCGGCAACGACGATCCAGGTGTTCCAGCGGGCGTCGCGCAAATCGGCGTCAAGTTCACCGACAGATTGATAAACTTCGGCAGCGGCGATAATGCGCCCGCTCCACACTTCGCGGATGGGCGAGTAAATTTCGATCAGCGATGGATCCAGAGGTTTTGGCAAGTTTTCGGAACTGTCGGTGCCGTTGTAATCGGCAATAACTTGGCCAGCGAAAGCTGCTTTCAAGTCTGCCGATAGAGGAAAAACTTTGCCATTTTGCGAAGTATCGCCGGAATAGACCAGAGTGCCGTCTTGGCGCCAGATACGGAATTCCTTGATGCGGGCGGCAATGTCAGGTCGGTGAAAGATTTCGTCGAGCGCCCTCAGGGCAACGGCGGGCGGCAGTTCTTCGGCGGCGAGTTCGTCATTCAATGGCGCTATGATGCCATCAAGATACAAAAGGCTGGTGACGGCGGTGTTGTGCACGACGCCATCGACGATGCGACCGGAAACCCACAAGCCAAGGATCGTCATGCCTAACAGCAACACCGGACCTGCCGCCAAAGCGAAGCGGCGGGCGAGGGAGAGGTTGTTCCACAAGAGGGTCAGGTGGGTGAGCATTGCCGCAAGGCTAAGTCATTCGACGCCGCGATGGAACAGACTTTGGTCTGAAGGTTACGCCCGCTCGACATATTCCATCGTCTCGGTCGAGACGATGATGTCTTCGCCCTCGCCGACGAAAGGCGGGATCATGACGCGCACACCGTTATCGAGGATGGCGGGCTTGAACGAATTGGCGGCGGTTTGGCCTTTGACCACTGGTTCGGTCTCGACGATCTTGCAGGTGACGCGGTCGGGCATGGTGCAGGACAGGGCTTCGGATTCGTAATATTCGATCTTGATGGTCATGCCGTCCTGCAGGAACGGGCGGCGGTCGCCGAGAAGGTCGGCGTCGAGTTCGATCTGTTCGTAGGTTTCGCTGTCCATGAACACCAGTTTGCCGTCGGATTCGTAGAGGAACTGCTGGTCTTTCTGGTCGAGACGCACCTGTTCGACCTTGTCGGCGGAGCGGAAGCGTTCGTTGAGCTTGCTGCCGTTGCGCAGGTTTTTCATCTCGACCTGGGCGAAAGCGCCGCCCTTGCCGGGTTTTACATGCGCGGTCTTGACCGCGACCCACAGACCACCGTCGTGTTCGAGGATGTTGCCGGGACGGATTTCGTTGCCATTGATCTTGGCCATAACACTGCTCGCTGTCTAAAGGGTCGCGGCTGCATAGCCCAAGGCGCTATGTCTGGCAAGCAGGGCAAGGGGTCGCATGTTTTCGCCGATGTCGCGCATTCTGCTTGCACCAAGGTGGCAAGATGGATTTGTTAGGTGGGTGTGAAGGATGCCCCCAATGCGCTATTCGGCCTTAGCAATTCTGAAGAACGGCTTGACCGGCCAAAAAGGCTGGACGCCGGTCTGGCGCGACCCTGATCCCAAACCTGCCTACGACGTGATCATCATTGGTGGCGGCGGACACGGGTTGGC
>JANMOK010000115.1:0-3265 GCA_031369165.1 Paracoccaceae bacterium | reverse complement strand
GGAAAGACCCGGACTTCGCCGATCCTAGGCGAGCAACCTAACGTCGGCAACAGTGTCGCGGCCATTGAAGCAAATGGCAAATCTGTTTTCGGAAAGAAAAGGAAATCAATTCAATTTGCAGGTTCACCGGATGCTTCGGTTGCTCGCGCAAGCCGCCGTGCAACTTCGGCGCCGGTCGACGGCCATCGGCCAAGCCTGCCTGCGCTCCCCCAACGACGTAACCCACAAAATCACCGCACCTTCCTTAGATGCAGACGCAACGTCGGCAATGCCCCGCGCCTCACCTACCAGCCGCCGTCGCAATGAATGTCCTGCCCGGTGATCAGGTCAGCTTGCGATGACGACAGGAACAGCACCAGGTTGGCGACGTCAACCGGTTCGATCCGGCGCTTCAGGCACTGACGTTCCAGTACCCACTGATGGTATTCCTCCCGCTTGTCGCCGAAATGGCGCCATTCGGCCTCAGAAACGATAGCTCCGGGATTGACGCCATTTACATTGATTCCAAAATGCCCGAGTTCCCGCGACAAGCCCTTGATAAGCCCGTACATGGCGCCTTTGGAGGCGATATAGGGCACGAATCCCTCCCAATGGCCCGTCAAGGTCAGCGACGTCAGGCAGATGATCTTGCCGTGTTTCTGCTGCTTCATGTGTGTGCTGAGGACACGCGAAAGCACGAAGGCGGCGGAGGAATTGATCCGGACCTCTTGTTCGTAATGTTCGATGGAGAATTCTTCGTGGGGCTTGTTGGTCACAAAGGCGGCATTGTTTACCAGAATGTCGAAACCGCCCACTTCGTTGGCCAGCCGAGTGGCCTGCGCTTCCGTCGCGACAAGATCATTGAGATCACAACCGACAAAGGTAACTCCCGCAACGATCTTGTCCAAAGTTTCTTGTGCATTTGAAACGTCCGGGCGGTCCCAAGCATGGACCACCGCGCCCTCTTCGGCATAACGCGCCACCAACGCCTGACCGAGCGTGCCAAGTGCGCCCGTGATGAGAACTTTCTTGCCTGTCAACAAAGCCATCCGGTTCCTTCCTTTCGGTTGGTGGGCAAACGTCGCTCTCCGCCTGCTACCCTCACTCCCCCAACGACGTAACCCACAAAATCACCGCATCCTCCTGCGACGCCGACACCACATTATGCCCCATCGCGGCGTCGTAATAGGCGCTGTCGCCGCGGCGCATTTCGACGGGTTCATAGAATTCGGTGTAGAAGATGATGATCCCGGTCAGCACGTACAGAAATTCCTCGCCGTCGTGGCGGACCCAGCCGTCAAAATCCTCGAACTTCCGCGCTCGCACCACCGCCCGATAGGGCAACATGCGTTTCTGCACGATCTCGGTCGCCAGCATTTCGTGGTCATATGTAGTGGTCGGGTGATGCTTGCCCTCGCCCGCCTTGGTGATCGTGCGGCGCGCCAGCACCTTGTCGCCCTTGGCCGGGGTAAAAAGCTGCGGCACCGAAATGCCCAGCCCCAATGCCAGCTTCCTCACGGCATCAAACGTCGGCGACATCATCTCATTCTCGATTTTCGACAAGGTTGACCTTGCCAACCCGGCCTTTTTCGCCGCCTGCTCCAGCGTCCAGTTCCGCGCCTTGCGCAATTCGCGCACCCGCTGGCCCAGGTTCAGTTCCTCGAC
Source organism: Paracoccaceae bacterium (assembly GCA_031369165.1). GTDB lineage: Bacteria > Pseudomonadota > Alphaproteobacteria > Rhodobacterales > Rhodobacteraceae > JANMOK01. Next base: position 1,621 of record JANMOK010000115.1, on the reverse strand, counting down.
CTGGCCGCCCTGGCCGGACGCGCGGGCGATGGTCAATTGGCTTGGCGGCGGATGTGGCATCGGTGCTTGACTCCCCTGACCGGCGCTCTTACCTGCTCACCCCGCCACTGGGCAACCACCCAAGTCAGCGGCACCACATTTTAGCGCAATTCGCGTCAAGCAATGAGGATCGAACATGCAACTCGATATCTGGTCCGATCCGGTCTGCCCGTGGTGCTACCTCGGTTATGCGCGGCTGAAGCAAGCTATTGCCACCATCGGCGACAACCCGTTCCAGATTTCGTGGAGACCCTTCCAGCTTGACCCATCGATGCCCAAATCCGGGCAAGACCGGATGATAAATCTGACCGCAAAGTTCGGCAACAGCGGCCAGATCGACGCCATGCACGACCGCATCACCGCCATGGGCAGGGCCGCCGGCATCACCTTCAACTTCGCCGCCAGCCCGCGCATCGCCAACAGCTTTGTCGCCCACCGGCTGATCTATTGGGCCGGGCTGGAGGGCTGCGCCGATGCGGTGGCCGAAGCGCTGTTCGCCGCCAATTTCCGCGACGGCGCAGATATTTCCGACGTCGAAACCCTCGAAAACATCGCTGAAGCAGCGGGCATGAAGCCCGGCCGGGTCGCACACATGTTGGCCAGTGACACGAACGCCGCTGACGTTACCTCGGAAGAGGCCCGCGGCCGCGCTCTCGGCATCACCGGCGTGCCGCTGTTCGTGCTCGACGGAAAGCACGCCTTGTCCGGCGCACAGGATGAAAGTACTTGGGCCGATGTTATCAGGGATGTGTTGGCAGCGGAGCAATGACCCGACAGGGCCGGGTTTCAATCGAAACTACAGCCCGCGCTCCATGAAAATCAGGATCGCCTCCAGATCGGGTGGGCAGGAATAATAGGCTGGGATATTGCGAAACCCTAGTTCATTATAGATAGCAATAGCTTGCGGCTGGCGAAAACCGGTGTCCAGCCGCATGGTGCCACACCCCATCGACTTGCCCTGCTCCATCAAGGCTAGGGCCAGCTTGCGCCCCAGCCCCAGCCCGCGCGCCGCATCGCGCACCCAAAGCCGCTTCATTTCGCAGACCGATGGTTCCAACCGCCGCAACCCGACGCCACCCAGCACAGCGCCATCTTTTTCGGCCAGCAGAAACGCCCCACTTGGTGCCCCGTACTTCTCGCGCGTTTTGGCAAGTTCGGGCTCGTAGGATAAGGGGTGGTCATATTTGTAAAGAACGTCCAGTTCGCTGCCATAGCAAATCTCTCGCCAAGCCAGAAACTCCCGTTGCAACTGAATTGCGATATCGTAATCGGCGTCACTAAACGCGGGTCGGATCGTCAGCTCCATCACGCCCTCCACTCCCGAACCTGCCGTGGCAGCGCCAGAAAATCAAGGGCGGCCCCACTGTTACCCTGCCACCAACCCCGCCAGTTGCTTGGCAATCGCATAGACCCCCTTGACCCGATCACCCTCGCGCTCCCAAACCTGCCGCACCACGATGCGGTTATCCTTGACGCTGGCAGCACCGCGTTGCCCCTGAATGAACGAAACCAACCCACCCGGATTGCCAAACTTGTTCTTGTGAAACTGCACCGTCGCGCCTTTGGGTCCGGCATCCAGCCG
>JANMOK010000105.1:0-4247 GCA_031369165.1 Paracoccaceae bacterium | reverse complement strand
TCGGCGGCGAGAACCTTGGCTGGAACCTCAGTAAAGCGGCAATGGCTGGCATGTCGATGATGATCAAGATGATGATGAAGGCCGAACAAGTCTATGTCATGACCATGCCGCGTCCGGTTCTCGACAAGCCACGCGTGAAGGCCAATTGGCAGAAAGTGCTGGCGTGGCCGGCTGAAAACGTCATGTCCTACCACGATAGCCCCCGCCTTGCCTGGATCGGAGGTGGCCAGGCGGCCCTGCGGCAGGCGGTGGATAAATCCAGACAGTTAGACTAGCCTGATACCCGGCACTTCAAGCGTTCTGCGCCGCCATGCTTTCCATCGCACCCCGCACATGTTGCACCGCAGTGGCCGTGAACGAGCGCATCACCATTATGCCAAAGCCCTCGGGGACTGCCGTTACCAGCGCCATCACATGAGCAAATTCGGTCCGCGCCGATGACCCGTCGGGAAATACTTCGGCAGACAGATCCAGCGGAAATAACCGGGCCATCACCTCGCGCGATCCGGTTCCAATCAAGGCCAACAAACTCCAGCCGTCCGACTGGTCGCTCACCGCCGCCATTCCCGCCAGCAACCCCGCCAGTTCATCCGCCAAACCATTATTTCCCGCCACAAACCATTGCCCCAATCCGGCCCATAATACCCGCCCCTCATCGCCGTCGGCGTAACGGCCCGCCGCCGGCAATCCAACGCCAATGCGGGTTTTCACAATTGCCGATACCGACTCAAACTGCCCGGCAAACGGCGCGACCGAAACAATTGCCGCCGGTTGCGCGGCCAGCAGCTTTGCTGCACCTGCCTCAAAAGGCAGGCCCGCAATTGTCGACGCAGCCTGCAGAACCAACTCAGCCACGCAACCGCTCCCCCTCTGGGTCAACAAAACAGACCGGCACGATCTCACACAGGGTCTCGATACCTCGCAGCGGATCACAGGCGCGGATACGCTGGTGCATTCGCAGATGCCCGTCTTTCACAAACCCCAAGCCGATCATCTGCCCGACGCTCGGCGAATAACAAACGCTGGTCAAATAACCCTGATCATTCAGCCGATTGGCCAGTGCGCCCTCACCGGCAAAATGCGCCCCGGCATGCAGGCGCGCCTTGGCATCCACCGGTTTCAATCCTACCAACTGGTCGCGCCCCGGTTCCACCATCGCCGCCCGCAAACTCATCGCCTTGCCGATGCAATCTTTCTTGTGCGAAACCATACGCCCCAGCCCGCAGTCCGCCGCCGTGGTGCGCCCGTGAATCTCGGCGTGGGTGACATGCCCCTTTTCCAGGCGCAGCACATTCAATGCTTCCAGCCCGTAAACCCCGCCGCCCATTGCCTCGGCCCTCGCCACCAACTCGCGCATCAGCGCGTCGCCATACCGGGCTGGAACGGCAATTTCATAGGCACGCTCACCAGAAAATGAGATGCGGAACAGGCGCCCGGCAACCCCGCCAACCGTCACCGGACCGCATCCCATATAAGGGAATGTCACATCGGAAATGACCTCCCGGCAAATCCCCTGCACCAGATCCCGCGCCTTGGGCCCGGCAACCGAAAACTGCGCCCATTGTTCCGTGACCGAGATGAACTGCAAATTCAACTGCGGCCACAGACATTGGGCGCAAAATTCCAGATGACTCATCACTTGCCCTGCGGCTGCCGTCGTCGTCGTCATCAGGAAATGCTGATCGCCCAGCCGCGCCGATGTGCCGTCATCCATGACAAACCCGTCTTCGCGCAGCATCAACCCATAACGCGCCCTGCCAACTTTCAAAGTCGAAAACACGTTGGTATAGACCCGATCCAGAAACGCTGCCGCATCTGGCCCCTGAATGTCGATTTTGCCCAGCGTGGTAACGTCACAAACCCCGACCGACCCGCGCACATAGCCTACTTCACGGTCGCAACTGTCACGCCACTGTGCCTCGTTCACCCGCGGATAATACGCTGCCCGATACCAAAGCCCGGCCTCCAGCATCGGTGCACTGCGCTCCACTGCAAACCCATGCGCCGGGGCGAAGCGTTCCGGCGCGAACGCTTTGCCTACCGCCCTTCCCGCCAAAGCGCCAATCTGGATCGGCGAATACGGCGGGCGATAAGTCGTCGTACCGGTTTCGGCAATCGTGCGACCGGTCAATTCCGCCATCACCGCCAGACCGGTCACATTGGCAATCTTGCCCTGATCGGTGGACATACCCAGCGTGGTATAGCGCTTCATATGCTCGACCGAGCGGAAATTTTCCCGATGCGCCAGTTCCAGGTCTTTGGTCGTCACGTCGTTCTGAAAGTCCAGCCAAGCCCGTCCTCGAGCACCCTTAACCTGCCAAAACGCCTGCACCGCAACCGGTGCATGCTCGGCCTTTGGCAACTCGCTTTTCGCCACCTTGCGCCCCAAGAACTCCAGTGCCGCCCGCGCCGCCGCTTCGCCTTCCGCCAAAGCCGCATGCGTGGAAAACGCCCCATTCGCCGCCCCGGCGACCTGCACCCCCGGCACCATGCCCGCCACCGGCACGAATGCCGCAATATCTTCGCGCCACACCGGCTTTCCGTTCATATGGCACGCCAAATGCACCACCGGGTTCCACCCCCCCGACACCGCCAGACAATCCGCCTCGATCCGCGCGATCCCACCTTCGGCCCGCCGAACCGAAATTGCATTCAAGCCAAGCCGCCCGCTGGTAGCAATCACCTGCCCCCCGGCGAAAACTGGCACGTCGATATCGGGCGCTGCATCAATGCGCGTGTCGATCAACGCCGTCACCCGCATCCCCGCACTGCGCAAATCCCGCACCGTTCTGTGCCCGTCATCGTTGTTGGTGAACACCGCCACTTTGCTACCGGCCGCCACGCCAAAGCGATGCAAATACGTCCGTACGGCTGACGCCAGCATAATGCCCGGTCGGTCGTTGCCGGGAAAAGCAATCATCCGCTCATGCGCCCCACCCGCCAGGATCGCTCGCTTGGCAACAATGCGCCAAAACGTCTGGTCGGGCCGCCCCGCACGATCCGCCAAATGGTCCGAAACCCGCTGCAAAGCCCCGTATGTGCCCCCGTCATAGGCCCCGGTTACACAGGTGCGCCGCATGACCCGCACATTGGGCATTGCTTCCAGCTCGGCAATTGCCGACTTCCCCCAATCCGACCCGGACTGCCCGCCGATTTCCAAAATCTCGCCGTTCAGCCGCCCGCCGACGGTAAAATCTTCCTCACATAAAATTACCTTCGCGCCCCAACGCGCTGCCGTCAAAGCCGCCGACAGGCCCGCCGGACCCGCACCAATCACCAATACGTCGCAAAACGCCCAAGCCTTGTCATAGACGCCGGGATCGGCCAGCCCCGACAACCGCCCCAAACCCGCCGCCCGCCGGATCAGCGGCTCATAGACCCGCTCCCAAAACGAGCGCGGCCACATGAACGTCTTGTAGTAAAACCCAGCGCTCAGAAACGGCGACAACGCATCATTCACCGCCATCGCGTCAAACTTCAGCGACGGCCAGCGGTTCTGGCTGACGACGACCAACCCTTCATAAATCTCTTGCATCGTCGCCCGCGTATTAGGCAAATGCCGCCCCCCTTCGCCGACGCCAACCAGCGCGTTTGGCTCTTCTGACCCGGCTGTCAAAACTCCGCGAGGACGGTGATACTTGAACGACCGTCCCATCAAGCGCACGTCATTGGCCAACAGAGCCGAGGCCAAAGTATCGCCTTGAAACCCGTTGATCACTCGCCCGTCAAAGCGGAACGATACCGCCTTGTCTCGATCCACAATCCCACCGACCGGCAATCTCATTTCTTGCCCGCCTTCACATCACGCGCCAAAGCCACCGCCGAAATTTCGTGCGTCACTGTATTTCTCGTCACCACCAGCCAAGCGCGGCAGCCAAATTCGTGCTGCCACAACTCGCGCAACGGCCCCGCCGGATTGTCGCGGATATTGACGTAATCATGGAACGCTGCAATGCCCGCGTCGCCCTTGGGCCGGTCCAGCAACTTGGCCGCGCCCAAATAGGTAAACTCACGCCTGTCGCGTTCCCCGCATTGCGGACAGATCAGGCGCATGATCGATCCACAACTTCCCTTCTCCATTGATGGAGAAGGTGGCACGAAGTGCCGGATGAGGCTTCGCTATTAATGCATATTCGGCTGCGCACCGGTCCCCTCCTCATCAATCACATGCCCGCTTTCAAACCGCCCAAGCCGAAACTTGGTCGCGTGCTCGGAATATTCCCCCGTCGCAATCAGATGCGCATAAC
>JANMOK010000095.1:0-17378 GCA_031369165.1 Paracoccaceae bacterium | reverse complement strand
TGCAGGGCGTCATCGCCCACGAACTCGGCCATGTCGCGCTAGGACATGCGCGGCGGCGGATGATCGACTTTTCCGGGCAAAACGCCATTCGCGTGGCCCTGATGATGGTGTTGGGCCGAGTCATCCCGGGTGTGGGCGTCTATCTGGCCAATTTCCTGACCCAAATTCTGTCCGCCCGCCTGTCACGCCAGGACGAATACGAAGCCGATGCCTGGGCCGCTGCGGTGCTGGTGAAATCGGGAATCGGCATCGCCCCGCAAATAAGCCTGTTGCAGAAAATCGCCGGCCTGACCGGCCAGCGCGGCGAACCGCCCGTCTGGCTGCTCAGTCACCCCAAGACCAACGAGAGGGTGGCGGCGATCAAACAATTGGCCAACAAATGGAACCCGCCTGATCCGAGATAATTTACGGCGGAATTATCGCACCAACCGCAATCTTGTGGTAACGTATTCTTACTGACCAATGCAGACGATGAACGTCGGCAAACAATTCCAACAGGGGACCAAAATGGCTAAATATATTGCGCTGTGCAGTTGGACCGATCAGGGAATCAAAAACGTCAAGGATAGCCCGGCACGTTTGGATGCGGCTAAAGCCTTGGCGAAAAAACTGGGTGGCAGCGTCACCGACTTCTACATGACGATGGGCGGCCACGATATGGTTGTTGTCGTCGATGCGCTTGATGATGAGTCGGTTGCCAAGTTCAACCTGATGCTCGGCATGAGCGGCAACATTCGCACCACCACGCTGAAGGCTTTCAGCGAGGACGAATATCGCAAGGTTATTGCCGCGCTCTAAGCCTCTGCCATCAGTCGCGCCAATCTTGGCATCCCCGCCCGTTTCAACAGCGGGCGGGTTGGTTGCGGTCGGCCCGATGCGCGTTCAGCGCAGGTGATAACTTTCGCAACAACCCGCCGCATCGCGTCAGAGTTTTCGGTCGCAAATTCGCACAAGACTCCGTCAGGATCGCGGCGCAGAATGTTGCGCCCAGCCAAAATCCGCGTCGGAAAATCCTGCCGATTCAGCGTCAGCAAAACATCGGCCTTGCCCGCGATTGCCGCCGCCAGAACGTGTATATCATCCGCATCGGGCAGCCAGATCGTCGTCTGCAACGCTGGGTCCGCCTCCACCATCGCTTCCGGCCAGTCGGCTTTCATCAAGGCAATCTCTGCGCGGGCTATACCTTCGGACCCTTCGGGCAACTTGCGTGTCGCGCGCGCCCATTCCTCAAGAATTCGCGCCGACCACAGCGGCTGGAAGGCCCCTTCCGCAGCCGCGCCCAACAAAACCTCGCGCATCACCGTCGGGAATAAAACACAAGCGTCCAGCAGAACCCGCATCAATCCAGCCGCAAAAACAGCGCTTTAAGATAGGACGATTCCGCCAGATACGGATGCGTCGGATGATCGGGCCCCGCCGCCCCAGTCGCCACGATCTGCGCCTTGCGTCCGGCCTTGCCAATGCCGCGCAAACAAGCGTCGCGAAACTTGTTCAAATCCGCTGCATGCGAACACGAACACAGCACCAAATACCCATCCTTATCCGTCAAAGCCGCGCCCATCCGCGCCACCCGTTCATAGGCCCGCAATCCAGCTTCCAGCGCGGCCTTGTTGGGCGCAAAAGCCGGTGGATCGCACACCACCACGCCGAATTTGCGGTTATCCGCCGCCAAAGCCGTCATCGCATCGAAAGCATCCGATCGCTGAGTTGACAACTTGCCCGCAACTCCAGTTAACCTCGCCCCTTGCGTGGCCAAATCCAGTGCCGCAGCCGAGGAATCAACCGCCAAAGCCGAGGTCGCGCCATTTGCCAAAGCCGCCAAAGCGAACCCGCCGACATGGGCGAATACGTCCAACATCGCCTTGCCCTTTGCTAACTGGGCTGCCAAAGCGTGATTGGGCCGCTGATCATAAAACAGCCCGGTCTTTTGCCCGCCAAGCAAATCCGCCAAATAGGTTGCACCGTTCAGCCGCACCGGGACCGGTTCATCCAAGGCACCTTGCATGACCAACGTTTCTTCCGACAAGCCTTCCAAAACCCGCGAGCGGCCCGAGGCGTTCTTGATGATTGTCGTTACCCCGGCAACCTCGGTCAGGGCCGATGCAAGGTCGGCCAGCAATACCTCCGCCCAAGCCGCATTCGGCTGGATCACCGCCGCATCGCCAAACCGGTCGATGATAACCCCCGGCAATCCATCGGCCTCGGCGTGGATCAGGCGATAGAACGGCGTATCGAACAAATCTTGTCGTAGAGCCAATGCACGTTGCAACTTCACCTTCAGCCAATCGCGATTGATCGCAACCGAAACATCCCGCTCCAGCACCCGGGCGATGATCTTTGAATTGGCGTTGAACGCCGCGAGCCCAATGTCCTGCCGCTTGCTATCCTGCAGCAGCACAATCGCCCCCGCCGCGATGCCTTTGGTGCGTCGATCCATGACAACTTCGTCGGCATACACCCAAGGCGCACCCCAGCGCAGGGCACGGGCGTTGGTTTTCGGCGTCAGGCGGATGATGGGAAGGTCATTCATTCAGACCCTCTACAGGGCCTCACGGGAAACTACAAAACAAAAGGGCCGCCAAATTGGCGACCCGGCAGCGTTTGAATTCTGGCCTGGGTTCAGGCGTGGACTGGCTTCACGAACAATGCCGCCAAGGCGCGAAACGCGCGGGCTGCAATGTTATTGGCATGCGCGGTTTTCGCGGTTTCTGCCAAGTCCAGATACTGGTCGTAACTCAGTGTTTTGAAGATATTGTTATACATTATGCACTCCTGACTTTGTATGAGGGTTAGCGTCTGCGCTTTCTCATAACATTTACCTAGGCATGTTTTGAAAATTGTGCACTGCACAATATTCATATCCTGCCATGCGCCAGATGCATATCTGCTTCGGCGACATGAATGTTCAAATGCTTGAGATAACGAAACTCCAGATAGCGGAATACCTGGATCAATCCATAGGTGATGATCATATACAGTACGGCCGCCGTCAAAAACCCTTCGTAGGCAAGATAGTATTTGGCATTGATCGTGCGGGCGACCCCCAGAATATCCTGAATCGTAATCACCGATGCCACGACCGAGCCATGCAGCATGAACACGACTTCGTTGCCATATTGCGGCAAAGCTCTTCGTAGCGACGACGGTATCAGCACCAGCCAGTCCACCTGCAGCGGCGACAGGCCCAGCGAAACCGCGCTTTCAATCTCGCCCTTCGGTGTCGTTTCCACCGCGCCGCGGATGATCTCGGTCGCATAGGCGCCTGAATTCAGCGAGAACGCGAACAGCGCGCACCACCACGCGTCACGCAAAAAATACCAAGCCCAAGACTCCCGCACAAATTCAAACTGCGACAGGCCGTAATAGATCAGGAAAGTCTGCACCAGCAGCGGCGTGCCGCGAAACGCATAGACATAGGCGCGGATGAACGGCGAGACCCATTTCACCTTTTGCGCCAGCGCAATACCGCAGGGCAAAGCGATGCAAAACCCGATTGCCAGCGCCATAAACGTCAGATGCAGCGTGTACCAGACACCCAGCAGCAATTGCGGCCAATGCTGCAGCACCAATTCAAACCGCATCATGGCCCTGCAGCGCATAACGCCGTTCCATCCAGTAAAACAGCCGCTGGCTGACCCAGGTGATACAAAGGAAAATTACGAATGCGATGGCGAAAAAGGTAAAGGGTTGCCGCAAGGTCTTGCCGATGTCGTTGGTCAGGCCGACCAGATCCTCCAGGCCAATGATCGACACCACAGCGGTCGATTTGACCAGAACCTGAAATACATTGGCATAGCCCGGCAAAGCAAAGCGCATCAGTTGCGGCAGCACGACCAGCCAAAAAATCTGCAAATTGTGCAGGCCAAGCGACTTCGCCGCCTCGATTTGTGACGGCGGAATGGTCATATACGCGCCGCGAAAAGTTTCGCTGAGGTAGGCACCATAAATGAACCCGATGGCCAGCACGCCGGCCCAGAATTTTGACAGGTCGGCGCTTTCAAGGCCTAGCGCTTGGGCGCTTATATTGACCAATCGCTGGCCTCCAAAATAGACCAGCAACAGTAAAACAAGGTCCGGGATACCGCGGACGATAGAGGTATAGGCACCGGCAATTGCAGCGGCGAACCTAGAGTCCGACAATTTCCCGGCAGCGCCAAGCGCGCCAAGCAGTGTCGCCAGCAGGCACGAGATAACTGCCAGTGACACCGTTATTCCGGTGCCTTTTGCAATCAGCGGCACATATGAAAGTATGGCGTCCATGCGTTATTCCCATGCGCCACAACGGCGCACAGGAACTCGACTATCACTCACCCCAGATGTCGATATCGAAATATTTCTTCATGATCGTGTCGTATTCGCCGCTGGCACGAATGGCTGCAATCGCCGCGGTGAAACCGTCGCGCAATTCGGTGTCTTCCTGGCGCACGCCAATGCCGGCTGCACCATGATATTTCAGGTCAAAGTAAGTATCCCCGATGGCAGCATAGCCGACACCGGCATCGGTGTTCAGGAAACCCTCCTGCTGCGCCAGGGAATCGGCCATCGAGGCGTCGATCCGACCGGCCTGCAAATCGAGATAGACCTCGTCCTGAGTGCCATAAAGCACCAGTTCCACATCCGGGAACTCGCCTTCCATGAAGTTCTGGTGCGTCGTCCCGCGCTGCACGCCCACGCGCTTCAGGTCTTCGACCTTCATGCCTTCCTTGCCGATGAACGAGGCGGCGGTGGCATAATATTTCTCGGTAAAATCAATGACCTGCTTACGTTCTTCGGTGATCGTCATCGAGGCGATGATTGCGTCGCATTTACCCTCGACCAGCGCCGGAATGATGCCGTCCCAGTCGGTTTTCACCATTGTGCAGGTGTTGCCCATCGAGGCGCAAAGCGCGTTGGCAATGTCGATATCAAAGCCGACAACCGAGCCGTCAGTGGCGGTTTCCGAAAAAGGCGGATAAGCACCTTCAACGCATATGTCCAGCTCGGCAGCCATCGCGGACGACGCAATGGATGCAACGGCGAACGTCGATGTGAATAGTTTTTTCATGTAAATTCCCCAAGATGTTTATGATTGCCAACAGCAATAGGGTGCCGGAAGCTTACGTCAAGCAGTTCGCTCCATTTACGTAACGAAACACTCGGCAAACTGACGTCTACTGCCGCGTGGCGCAGAAACGTATGTCGAATGGAACGCGGCGAAATTCCACGCAGCTGATCCAGCGGCGAATCGTGTCAGATGCCATTTGGCTATCGGCAGCAACCTCCGCCTCTTCGCTTTCGACACCGTAGTTCGGGCATGGCAGTTTCGCCTTGGCCTGGCACTTTGCCGAAAATTTTCCAGCATAAACCCGCAAAATGCTGGACTAATCCAGCGACATCTTGGTAAATTCTTAATACTTAACAGGCATTTACCTTGCAGTGTAACCAAGGAACCTGTATTATGTATTCGGTAACAAGTAATGTGACGTTGCACCGTGGGGGCGGTCAATTCATGGATTATTCCCGTGTCCAAGCCGATCTGGCCGGCTATTCCTCTATCATCCAGCATGCAATTGGCCAAGTGATGGCGGATGGTTTCGGCATTGAAACCTCCGACACAACCAACATGACCATTTTTTATGGCTTGATCGTTTTGGCCCTGTACATCGCCTTGCGGGTGCGAAAAGTCCGTGCGCGGGGCATTGCCATTGGTGGCCGCAATCCCTATCGCCGCTTCGGGCTCGATCGCTACAAACAGATTTGAATTGCTGTATCTGGCGCGGTTGCGGGGCATCAATACGCCCCCGCAGCCGCGACGGATTCGTCGCTTTTGCGTCCTGCGGCGAGCGGCACCAAACCGAACGGCGCCGCCGGAATGTCTTGCCACAGCGTGCAAAGCCCTAAGCAATTGCACCGTGCCGCGGCATGCCTGCCCAAGGTTGCCATGGCCCGTCTGACACCGGATACCTTGGGCCATCCAATTCGGCGACTGGCACGAATTGATTGATTCATGCATGGTCAACCGCTTCGAATCAGCGTTAGTAAGGAGAATTTGCAAAGATTCCGCATCCACGCTCGCACTTATGTTCGATTTGTGCAAGCCTGGACGCGCCGCGATGGCTGCGGATGACGTTCCAATTTAGCCGCTGGCTCAGCGCTTTCCCCGCAGGTAACTCGAGCGGATGACTGCGGACTTGCGCCCGGCACTGCCGCCGCGCAGCCAACCTTTCTCCACCACCGCCACCTTGATGATCCCGCCATTGTGCGAAAACGCCGATTCCGCCATTGCGGCGGCGACGGGCAAAACGCTAGACTTGGGGCGATTTCAACCTATGAAAGCCCGCATTCTGTTCTGGCTGTTCGCAATCCTGCTTTTTCTAATAACAATTTTCGCGTTGCTGCGCCCGTTGCTGCGATCATCGAACACCATCGATACCACCTCCAACGACATGCAGGTCTACAAGGATCAACTCGATGAAATCGCCTCCGATGTCGCTCGCGACATCATTTCCAAAGACGACGCGCAATCGCTGCAAGCGGAAATTTCGCGGCGTTTGCTCAAGGCCGCTGATGACCGCTCACCACCCAGGCCGCCTCCGTCCTGCAATCCAAAACTGATTTCCCTGACAATTGCCGCAGTTTTAACCGCATTCAGTTTCCTGTTTTATGCTCAATTGGGTACCCCAACGCTTCCCGATGCGCCCTTTGGCCTAAGGCTGGCTGACGTTGCCGCCGCCCGCGCGATGCGTCCAAGCCAGGACCAGGCCGAAATATCCGCAGCTCTGGCACCGGTAACAATAAATGCCGATGACCTTGCCCTGTTACAAAAACTGGAAGCCGCGCTGGCATCGCGCCCAAACGATCTGCGCGGCCACGAATTGCTGGCACAGACCCAAGCCCAATTAGGCCTCTGGACCAAGGCCAGGGTTTCACAACAGCAAGTTTTGCGAATCAAAGGCGATGCCGCAACCGGTCCTGATCATTTCCTGCTTGGCGAATACATGGTTTATGCCGCCAACGGCAATGTCTCGCCCGAGGCCGAACAGGCCTTTGCCAGCGGTTTGACGCTAGACCCGCAAAACCCGCGCGGGCGTTATTTTTCCGGCCTCGCCCTTGCGCAAGGCGGACGCCCCGATCTGGCCTTTCGCTTGTGGAGCGGGCTGCTTGCCGAGGGCCCGCCCGACGCCCCCTGGATCGCCGCCATCCAGAACGACCTGCCACAACTCGCCCGCGACGCCGGTCGGCCAATGCCGGAATTCGCAGCTGGCCCCGACGCGGCCGCCATCGCCCAAGCCGCCGAAATGAGCCAGGCTGATCGCACGGCAATGATTGGCACCATGGTTCAGGGTCTTGCCACCCGCCTGCAGTCGCAGGGCGGCACTGTGGAAGAATGGGCCCAACTCATCCGCGCTTATGGCGTTCTGGGCGAAACAGCCAACGCATCCAAAGCTTGGGAGCAGGCAAAAACCATTTTTGCCGGTGACCAAAACAAACTTGCGCTGTTGCTGCAAGCCGCGCAAACGGCCGAGATCGCCAATTGACCGCGACAATTCACGACACCGTTGAATCGTTCGCCGCAACTTTGCCGGCGAACCACGCCCTCATGGCGCTTGATTTCGGCGAAAAGACCATCGGCATCGCCGTTTCAGACACGCGCCGCAGCATCGCATCGGCCCTGGAAACCATCCGCCGGAGCAAATTCACCGCAGACGCCCAACAATTATTGAACCTTTGCAAGGGCCGCCAAATTGCCGGCATCATTCTGGGCTTGCCGCTCAACATGGATGGCAGCGAGGGTCCGCGTTGCCAATCCACCCGCGCTTTCGCGCGCAATCTTGCCAGGCTGACCGAAATCCCTATCGCCTTTCAAGACGAACGCCTGTCCACCGTTGCCGCCGAGCGCACGCTGCTGCACGCCGACGCCTCGCGCAAAAAACGCGCGCTGGTTATCGATCACGTTGCGGCGTCCTATATATTGCAAGCCGCGCTTGATCGACTGGCCTATCTGGAACGCCAAAATGCACAATGACCTTTGGACCCGGGACGAAATTGAAAGCCCCTGCGTCAAAATCTGCCTTGTTCACCGGGAAATCGGGCTGTGCATCGGCTGCTTGCGCACGCCCGGCGAAATAGCCGCCTGGTCAAGAATGTCACCCGAAAGCCGTCAGGAAATCACGCAAGATCTGCCCCTGCGCCGCCCGCTTTTGAAGGGAAAACGCCGCGGACGGGCGGCGCGGCTGGCCGGCGCGGAAGGTTAACAATAAATTACTGTCCAGAATCACAATCATAACCTAAGATGGTGCTGTCGAGTAGCGTGGGGGCGTGTAACTTGCGATCTTTATTGGCAGCCTTAGGGCTGTATTTCGGCAGCTTGGTAGTGCTGCGATACAATCTTTCCGATATGTTCATGGTCGGCCGCAAAGACCTCTGGGTCGGCTATTTGGCCTTGATCGTCACCGGCATGCTGATCGCCGAAATTCTCCGGCGTTTTCGCAACCCTATCCCAAACCGCTGGCGCATGCCCGTCATAGCAGTGCTGGCGCTGTCCAGCCTTGTTGCCTATCAGTACAGCCCGGATTTGCTGCGTCGCACCGGTTTGATCTCGCCAATTGCCGCCGTGGCCACAACCGACGGCGAGGCTGTTTTGCGATCCGGATGGGACGGGCACTACCGCACGATTGCCCAGTTCAATGGAGCCGAAATTTCGCTGCTGGTTGATACCGGGGCATCCTTGGTCTTGCTGCGTCACGAAGATGCTGTTGCCGCCGGGGTTAACCCGGCTCTGTTGAATTTCAAACTTCCGGTCACAACCGCAGGCGCACAGGCCTTTGTCGCGCCGATCATTCTTGATGCCATGTCTATCGGTGGCGTCACCGTGCACAACGTGCGCGCCGCCGTTGCCACGCCGGGAATGTTGCATACTTCGCTGCTCGGCATGAGCTTTCTGGAAAAGCTCAGCGAAACCACGATACGCGGTGATCGAATGATTTTGCGGCAATAATCAGCCTGCGAACGCCTTTCGCAGCATGTTTCCGGCCATGAAGATGATGAAAATCGCAAAGGCCAGTCGCAATGGCCTTGGGTTCATCGCATGCGCCAGTTGCACACCCAAGGGTGTCGTCAGCAAAGTCGCAATAACGATCACGCCAAAAGCTGGCACATTGACGTAACCGATTGTGGCGGGCGGTTTCAGCAGCAAACCCTGCCCGCCCAGCAGGAAACCAACGGTAGACGGCAGGGCAATCGCCACGCCAAATCCCGAAGCCGTGGCCACTGCCCGATGGATGGGCTGGCCGTAAAGGCTCATCAACGGCACGCCGAACGAGCCGCCGCCAATGCCCATCAAAACCGAAAAAAATCCCAGAACGACGCTCCATATCCCCCGCGTCGGCCCGGTTGGCAGCGTATCGCCCAACCGCCATTCTCGCCGACCAAACGCCAGGTACAAGCCCACAATCAGCCCCAGAACGCCAAAGATCAACATCAAGACCTCGCCGCGCAACCCGGTCGCGAAACCTGTGGCAATTGCTGCGCCCAGCGCGGCGCCCGGGGCCCAAGTTCGCAAAATCTGCCAATCCACCGCACCTTTTCGGTGATGCGCCAAAACCGAGCGCAACGAGGTAAACACAATCGTCGCCAACGAGGTCGCCAAACAAATCTGCATGAGATGTGCCGATTCAAATCCCATTGTGCTGAACAAATAATACAAGGCGGGCACCAGAATGATTCCGCCACCAACGCCCAGCATTCCCGCGATGATCCCGGCAAAGGCACCCGTGACGGCCAGCAGTGCCAGCAGTGCCAGCAAGGTCGATATTTCGGGAATGATAACCTCCGCTGGCCACAATTCTGCCGTGGCATGGCAAAAAACAATCTGATAGATCATCGCCATTCCAATCAACAGGTATCCCATGCAACCTGGCCTTTTCCGTTCTGCGCTTGTCTTGGGCTTGCTCTCTGCGGTCGGCCCGTTCGCCATTGACATGTATCTGCCCGCGATGCCGACCATCGCGGCAGACCTGAAAACTTCGGTGACCGCGACCCAATCGACGTTGACGGCGTTCTTTTTGGCCTTTGGCATCGCTCAGCTATTCTACGGGCCGTGGTCGGATCAAGTCGGGCGCAAACTGCCGCTGTTCGTGGGCCTTGCCATCTTTCTGCTGGCCTCTGTCGGCTGTGCCATGGCAACAGACATTCGCTGGCTGACCGGATTGCGTTTTCTGCAAGGCCTTGGCGCCTCGGTTGTGATGGTGGTGCCACGCGCCATCATCCGCGACATGCACACCGGCACCGCCGCGACCCGGCTGATGGCCTTGGTGATGCTGGTGATTTCGGTCTCGCCCATGCTCGCACCGCTTGGCGGTGCCGGACTCATCGCGCTTTCGGGCTGGCGGGCGATCTTTTGGCTACTCGCCATCGCGTCGCTGCTGTCACTGGTGATGACGGCAACCTTGCTGCCCGAAACGCTGAAACCGGAAAACGCTCAGCCGGTGAACCTGAAAAGCATGTTGCGTGGCGCGAAAACCCTGCTGACCAGCCGCCGTTTCATGGGGCTCACGTTCATTGGCGGTTTTGGCATGGCGCAATTCTTTGTCTTCATCGCCACCGCGCCCTTTGTATACACCAACCAGTATGGCCTTACGCCCACCGGCTTTTCCATCGCCTTTGCCATGAACGCCATCGGCTTTTTTGCCGCCTCGCAATTGGCCGCCCCGTTGGGTGAACGTCTGGGCATGGACCGCGTGGTTCGCTTGGCCACCTTGGGTTTCGCCGGTTTCACGCTGCTGCTCTTGATGCTGACACTGGCCGGTCTCGCCAGCCTTCCCGTCCTGGTCCTTGGCCTGCTGCTCGCCAACGCCTGCCTTGGCCTGGTCATCCCCTCGACCATGGTGATGGCCTTGGACGATCATGGCGACATCGCCGGCCTTGCCTCCTCGCTTGGCGGCACGTTGCAGATGGTCACCGGCAGCGCCATGGTTGCCGTTCTCGGCCCGTTCTTTGACGGCAGCGTCCTGCCGATGGTCATCGCCATCGCGCTTTGCGCTTTTGCAGCTTTGAGCCTCACTCGGTTGACGCTGGCACCAAAGGCGCTTGCAGCATGAGCTGCAGAACCAACCTTGCCTAAGCCGCGATGGCCGGGGCCAAAACCTCGGACAAAGCCCGCTCGACCAGCTCCGTTCCGGCACCGCGCACAAACGCGCCCTCGGATAATACCTGCCGCCACCGGCGTGCGCCGGGACGTCCGGCGAACACACCCAGCATATGCCGCGTTATCTGGCCCAACCGTGCCCCATTGGCCATCTGCGCCTCGATGTAGGGCAGCATGGCCAACACGGCCTCTACGGCGTCGCTATCGCGTGCAGCACCGAATATCCGGCGATCGGCGGGGCACAATATATCCGCTGGCGAATGGTACGCCGCCCGCCCGACCATCACCCCGTCCATCCCCGCTGCCAAATGCGCCTCCGCCTGATCCAGCGAAGTAACCCCGCCATTGACCGACAGATGCAAATGGGGAAACCGCGCTTTCATCCGATAGGCCAAATCATAGTCCAGCGGCGGCACGTCGCGGTTTTGCTTGGGCGAAAGCCCCTGCAACCAGGCTTTTCGGGCATGAATGGTGAACCGCCACACCCCCGCATCCGATACCTGCTGCAGAAAATCCGGCAGCACCACTTCGGGGTCTTGCTCGTCGACGCCGATGCGACATTTCACCGTGATCTCGACCTTGTCCGATGCCGCAATCATGGCGGCTACACATTCAGCCACCAGCGACGGCTGTTCCATCAGCACCGCGCCAAAACACCCCGACTGCACCCGATCTGACGGGCAGCCGACGTTCAGGTTGACCTCGCCATAGCCGAATTCGGCCGCAACGCGCACCGCTTGGGCCAACTGGTCTGGGTCCGACCCGCCTGTCTGCAACGCCAAGGGTTGCTCGGCGGCATCAAACCCAATCAGCCGCGCATGGTCGCCATGCACAATCGCCGCCGCAGTAATCATTTCGGTATACAGCAACGCCCGACGCGATAGCAGCCGGTGGAAATACCGGCAGTGCCGATCCGTCCAATCCATCATTGGGGCAACGGCAAATGTATGTGCGGCAACGCTCACGGCAATTTCCACTGGTTTTCCGGCGTCGCAATGCGCGAAATGCGGGCAATAATCAAGCCGGACCGCGCCTCAATAGGTCGCGCGACCGCCAGAAATGTCAAAAACCGCGCCCGTCGTGAACGAACATTCCTCGCTGGCGAGCCAGGCGATCATCGCCGCGACCTCGTCCACCCTGCCAAACCGCCCCATTGGAATCTTGGCCAGCATATACTGTTTATGGGCCTCGGTGACCTGATTCAAAATCGGCGTGTCGACGACAGCGGGTGTAATGGCGTTGACACAAATTCCCGACAGCGCCAATTCCTTGCCCAGCGATTTGGTCAACCCAATCACCCCGGCCTTCGCCGCCGAATATGCCGATGCCGTCGGATTGCCCTCTTTTCCCGCAACCGACGAAACATTGACAATGCGACCATATTTTTGCGCCAGCATCCGTTTTGCCACCGCCTGATTGCAATAAAACACCCCATTGAGGTTGATATCAATGACCCGCCGCCATTCGTCCAACGGATAGGTGACAACCTGCGCGTTCATCCCGGCGATGCCAGCCGAACAAACCAGAATATCGATCTTGCCGTCCTTGGCCTCCACCTGTTGCGCCGCCGCTTCAACCGAGGCTGCAATGGCAACGTCAACAACAATCCCAGACGCATTTTCGCCCAGCGTTGAGCAGGCAATGTCTATGCTGGCCTGGTTCATGTCCCAGATTGAAACCGTGCCACCTTCGGCAACGATCCGCTGAGCACTGGCCAGACCAATGCCCGATGCGCCGCCCGTGACGACCGCATGACGGCCTTGGAAACGATTGTCGAACTGCATGATCAAGTCTTTCTGCGGGCTGGCAAAAGGCTACTTCGGCCACACAAACCAAGCATGCAGTGAAAATCACGGGCCGCGCCTTGTCAACCGGATCCAGCCAAGACGGTCACAAACGGACCGCCTTGACTTCATCCAAGCAAATCAAGCCGCCAAAGCCAGCCAATTCGGTGCAATCGCCGTGCCGCGGCCCAGGCCATAGCCAAAGCGAATATTCAGCATCCCAACCGGTTCCAGCAACCGGGCCGCGTCCAGACCTCCGGTTTTTTCAACTGCGAATCCTGCGGCGGCAACCAATGCTGCCACAGCCTCGACTGCACTTTCCTCACCGGCCAAAAACACCGGAACTTGCCGCGTCGCCGCAACTTCTTGCTCAAACAGCCCGGCAAAGATCGTGTTGAACGCTTTAACAACCCGCGAAGTCTTGGCCACTGCCTGAATTTCCTCGGCCGCCGATGAGGTGTGACCCAAGGCCAGACCGGAAAAGTCGGGCTTCACCGGGTTGCTGATATCGACCAGTATTTTGTCTTTCAATTCTGGCAGTGCCGCCAATTCCAGCGCCGCGCCATAGGGTGTGGCCAAAACCACAATATCCGAAGCCAATATCGCCTCGTGCACACTGGCAGCTTTGACGTTTTTCAGACCGGCGGCAAAGCTGACGGCGCTTGCAGCATCCCGCCCGGCGACCATCAGTTCGGCTTTGCCCGCCAAACGCCCTGCCAGGCCTTTGCCCATATTTCCCAGTCCAATAATTGCAATTTTCATTTCTCTATCCTCGTTTGATGTTGCCTTGGGCCTTACATAGGACAGCACCATTGCATTGATAATTGCATTGATTTTCGGATCATTTCCGCATAAAAGTATCGAATGGCCAACTTGTCCGACCTTGAAACTTTGGTGGCGGTCGCAGCATCGGGCAGTTTCGCCGCAGCAGCACGACGGCTGTCGATCTCACCCGCCATGGTGGGAAGGCGCATTCAGACGCTCGAGGATCGCTACACCGCCAAACTGATCGAACGCAGCACCCGTTCGCAGCGTTTGACAGCGACGGGCAAAGATTTCCTGCTGATGGCCAAGCAGATTATCGAGGGCTTTGATGCGCTCAACGATCTTGCCCACCCCGACACACAGCACCTGTCGGGTCGCATTCGTGTCACCGGACCAACCACGCTTGGCATCAAGCGGCTCGCGCAGATTGCGGCCGCTTTCACCAGTCATAACCCCGATGTTGCCATCGAACTGAACCTCAGCGACCGTTCTGTCGACCTGATCAGCGGCGGCTATGATCTGGCGGTGCGCATCGGTGAATTGCCTGCCAGCAGCTTGATCGCCCGCCGCGTCGGCACATATCGCTTTGTCTGCTGCGCGTCACCCGGCTATATCCAGCGGCAAGGCGCGCCCAACGCCCCCGGCGACCTGTTGCGGGCCTCATGTGTCCTGAACCTCAACCTTGTGCCGCGCAACCGCTGGCCGTTTGTCGATGCCGCGGGCATACCCTTTACCGTGGAAGTGCGCGGCAATCTGGAAATCGACTATGGCGAAGCCTTGCGCTCCGCCGCGTTGGCGGGGGCCGGCATCATCTATGCCCCGCTTGATTTGGTCGAAGATGACCTGCAATCCGGCCAATTGGTACAGGTTTTGCCGAACTGGCAAACCATGAGCCTGCCCATCCACACGCTGCACCTGTCACGTCGGCAGGTGCCGCGCCGGGTCAGCGCCTTTATAGAGGCGGTCGCCCACGACCTTAAACCCACACGTGCACCGGGGTCGAAATACTCTTAATGGCCAGTCCCGGCACGCAATTGCACCGCTTGCACAAGATGCTGGATGTGGTTCAAATCTGCCGATGACCAAACCCAGCCATTTCATCTGCATCGGCGCCGCCCATTGGGACATCATCGCCCGCAGCGTCCACGACATGCAACCCGGCTCCGATGTGCCGGGAACCATCACGCGGCAATTGGGCGGCGTTGCCCTGAACGTGGCGCTGGCATTGGCGCGCCTGAACCAGAACGTCACTATCCTGACTGCCCTTGGCAGCGACCAACCTGGTGATGACCTGATCGCTGCCATGCGATCTGCAGGCGTTGACTGCGCCCACACTACCCGCACCAACGCCACAACCGACGCCTATCTCGCCATCGAATCCAAAGGCGAGCTTTACGGTGCCGTCGCTGATTGCGGCGCGCTCGAACGCGCTGGCGCGTTGGTGCTTGCGTCACTTGTCACGCTGCGCGGCACAATCATCGCCGATTGCAACCTGTCCGGATCCGTCCTCGCCGCCCTTCCCAGCGAAACCATTTTCGTTCCCGCCAGCCCCGCAAAAGCGCCCCGCTTGCGCAGCGTGCTGAAATCCGGCGGCATCCTCTGCGCCAATCGCCGCGAGGCCGAAGCCATCTGCGACTCCGCCTTCGCAACCGCGGCAGCTGCGGCCCAGGCCCTCATTGCCTTTGGCGCAAAATCCGTCACCATCACCGATGGACCCCGGCCGGTTGCTCATCACGACGGCACCAACCTGGTCACCGCAACCCCACCACCGCTGCGCCCGACCAGCGCCACCGGCGCCGGTGACGCCTTTCTTGCCGCGCACCTCGTCGCACTGGCACAGGGGGCTTCCCCGCAATCCGCCCTCGAGCAAGCCGTGCAGGCCGCCGCCACTCATATCCGGAGACCGCTATGAACCAATACCTGCAAGACTCCGAAGAAGTTACGCTCGCCCGCCTGACCGGAATTCCAGTCGTGGCGCTGGAATCCACCATCATCACCCACGGCATGCCGTTTCCACAGAACCTCGAAATGGCCCGGCAAGTGGAACAAGACATCCGCGACAACGGTGCCTGCCCTGCCACAATCGCGATCATGGACGGTAAAATCCGGATCGGGCTGGATGACGATGACCTGAAAACCCTCGCCCAAACCGCTGGCGCGCTGAAACTTTCCCGCGCCGATCTTGCAGCAACCCTTGCCTCGGGCAAGACCGGTGCCACCACCGTTGCCGCCACCATGATCTGCGCTCATTTGGCCGGGATCGAGGTATTTGCTACGGGCGGAATCGGCGGGGTCCACAAAGGTGCGGAAACGTCGTTTGACATTTCCGCCGACCTGCTCGAGCTGGCGCGCACCCCGGTGATCGTGGTTTCCGCCGGGGCGAAGGCCATCCTCGACATCGCCAAAACGCTTGAAGTTCTCGAAACCCAGGGCGTGCCGGTCATCACTTTTGGCCAAGATGATTTCCCCGCCTTCTGGTCGCGCTCCTCTGGCCTGAAAAGCCCGCTGCGCATGAACACTGCGGGTGAAATTGCCCATGCTCACAAACTGCGCCACCGCCTCAAACTCACCGGCGGCCAACTCATTGCCAACCCAATCCCCACTGCCGACGAAATCCCCGCCGCCACCCTGGCCCCCATCATCCAGCACGCTGTCATAGACGCCAGCAACGCCAATATCACCGGCAAAGAGGTAACCCCTTTCCTGCTCAACCGCATCTTTGAACTCACCAGCGGTACCTCCCTGACCGCCAACATCGCCCTTGTGCGCAACAACGCCCGGCTCGCCGCCCAGATTGCAGTTGCGCTGGTTTCCCGGCATTCCTAAGTAACAACAAACGGGGGATAAATTGGCCGACCAACCGCTGAAGCCTGTGCGCCGCAAGCACACACTGTTGCAACGCATGCGCTCCAACTTTCTCACCGGCTTGATTGTGGTCGCCCCGGTGCTGCTGACCATCTACATTATCTGGGGCATCGTCGGGTTCATCGACAACAAGGTGATCCCGTGGCTGCCGGCGGCCTATAATCCCGAAGTCTGGCTTGGCCGTGACATCCCCGGTTTCGGCGTCATCGTATTTCTCATCGTCACCGCCATCATCGGCAGCCTGACCAAGGGCCTGATCGGTCGCCAATTGGTGCGTTACGGCGAAAGTTTCGTTGACAGGATGCCGATTGTCCGCTCGCTCTATAACGGGCTGAAGCAAATGGTTGAGACCATCCTCAGCCAGTCCTCGACCTCGTTCAAACAATCCTGCATGATCGAGTATCCGCGCAAGGGCATCTGGGTCGTCGGCTTTGTCGCCCGCCCGGTCGGGGGCGAGATTGCGGCGAAAATGGGCGAGGATGACGTGTTGGGCGTCTTCCTGCCCACCACCCCCAACCCGACCTCGGGGTTCCTGCTGTTCCTGCCGCGCCGCGATGTGATCATGCTGGATATGTCGATCGAGGACGCGGCCAAACTCAACATCTCCGGCGGCCTGATCCTGCCGCCAACCACCGAGGAAATCGCCGCCCGCCGGGCACCGCTGGCCCGGATGGCCAAGTGACGCTGTCCACCGCCGCCCTTACCGGCTTTGCGACCGCTTTTTCGCTGATCCTCGCCATCGGGGCGCAAAACGCCTTTGTCTTGCGCCAAGGCCTGCGGCAAAACCATGTCTTTGTCGTTTGCCTTGTCTGCGCAGTTTCCGACGCCATTCTCATCAC
>JANMOK010000058.1:0-2943 GCA_031369165.1 Paracoccaceae bacterium | reverse complement strand
CGTTACGAATCGCATCAGAGACCGCTCAAAACCGCTGCGTTTGACCTATCTCGAACGCATGAAGGCCGCCCGCGACAAAGGCCCGCGCCGCGCCCATATCTCGTGTGGCAACCAAGCCCACACCTATGCCGCGATGGGTGTCGACAAGGACCGCATGGCCCATACCGACGCCGGCAACCTCGGCATAATCACTGCCTACAACGACATGCTCTCCGCCCACCAGCCCTACGAACACTACCCCGACCTCATCCGCAAAACCGCCCGCGCTGCCGGTGGAACCGCGCAAGTGGCCGGTGGCGTTCCCGCCATGTGCGACGGCGTTACCCAAGGGCAGGCGGGCATGGAATTGTCGCTATTCTCGCGCGATGTCATCGCCTTGGCGGCGGGCATCGCCCTCAGCCACGACGTGTTTGACTCAACGGTTTACCTTGGTGTCTGCGATAAAATCGTCCCCGGTCTCGTCATCGCCGCCGCTACTTTCGGCCACCTTCCGGCAGTATTTCTACCCGCCGGACCCATGCCCAGCGGCTTGCCGAACGACGAAAAATCCAAGGTCCGCAACCTGTTCACCCAAGGCCTCGCCACCCGCGAGGAACTGCTGAAGGCCGAGATGGACAGCTACCATTCCCCCGGCACCTGCACCTTTTACGGCACAGCCAATACCAACCAGATGTTGATGGAATTCATGGGGTTACACCTGCCGGGTTCCAGCTTCGTTAACCCCAATACACCGCTTCGAGAAGCCCTGACTGTCGAAGGCACCAAGCGCGCCCTCGCAATCACAGCGCTCGGCAACGAATACACCCCGGTCTGCGACATCCTCGACGAACGTGCCTTCGTCAACGGTATCGTCGGGCTTATGGCCACCGGCGGCTCGACCAACCTGCTGATCCACCTGATCGCCATGGCCAGTGCGGCGGGCATCTTGCTCAATTGGCAAGACTTCGCCGAGATTTCCGACGCCACGCCGCTGATGGCCCGCGTCTATCCCAACGGCATCGCCGATGTGAACCACATGACGGCAGCGGGCGGGCTGGGCTATCTGATCGGCGAATTGCTGGAAGCGGGCCTGATGCACCCCGACACCAAAACCATCGCCGGTGAGGGGATGCAGCGCTATACGACCGAACCCAAATTGATCGACAACGTTCTGGTCTGGCAAGACGGCACCAGCACGACTCTGAACGACAAAGTGCTCAAGCCGGTTTCAGATCCATTCCAAAAATCCGGCGGCATGAAATTGTTGACCGGCAACCTTGGTACCGGGGTGATCAAGGTCTCGGCTGTCGCCGAAGATCGCCGAATCATCGAGGCACCCGCGCGCGTGTTCCACTCGCAGCAAGCCGTCAAAGACGCCTTCAAGGCCGGTGAACTCAACCGCGACGTCGTCGTCGTCGTCCGCTTTCAGGGGCCCAAAGCCAATGGCATGCCCGAACTGCACGGCCTGACACCCACGCTTTCCGTCGTGCAGGATCGCGGCTATCGCGTCGCCCTTGTCACTGACGGGCGCATGTCGGGCGCATCGGGCAAAGTACCAGCCGCAATCCATGTCTGCCCCGAAGCACTCGACGGCGGCCCCATCGCCCATATCGCCGATGGCGACATCATCCGCGTCGATGCGGTCGCGGGAACGCTGGAATGCCTGACCGAAGGGGCCACCACGCGCGGTCGCGCCAAAGCTGACCTCAGCGCCAATAGTTTCGGCGTTGGTCGCGAAATGTTCGAGATGTTCCGCAAACACGTCAGCAGCGCCGCCTCCGGTGCCAGCCCGATCTAGGAGGTTCCAATGCCCAGATTAACCGCCCAAGACGCCTGCAAGATGAACCGCGAAGTCTGCAGACTGGCACCGATCGTGCCGGTTCTGGTGGTCAAGGACGTGCGCCACGCCATTCCCTTGGCCGAAGCGCTTGTCGCCGGGGGATTGCCCGCACTTGAAGTGACACTCAGAACCCCAGCCGCGCTCGATGTTATCCGTGCTATGTCGCAAGTCAAAGGCGGTATTGTCGGCGCAGGCACACTGGTGACGGCCGCTGACGTAAAAGCCGCCAAACTTGCAGGCGCAAAATTCGGCGTTTCCCCCGGCTGGACGAATGAACTGGTCGCCGCTTGTGAGGAAGAAGGCTTGCCGCTTTTGGCTGGTGCCGTCTCCGCCACCGAAGCGATGCAGATGCTGGCCAAGGGATATGACCTGCTGAAATTTTTCCCCGCCGAAGCCTCCGGCGGCGCTCCAACGCTCAAGGCACTTGGTGCACCGCTGCCGCAAATCACCTTCTGCCCCACTGGCGGCATCACCGCCAAAAACGCGATGGATTACCTGTCGCTCAGCAACGTCATCTGCGCCGGGGGAAGCTGGGTCGCGCCTGACGCACTGGTGCAAGCGGGCGATTGGGCGGCGATTGAATCCCTCGCCAAAGCCGCCAGCAAAATCAAAGAGGCTTGAAATGGACTATATCTGGACCGAATTAAAAGCCCATCACACCGACATCAAAGCCACCACTTTGGCGGCCCAGTTCGCGCGTCATCCCAACCGTTTTGACGCGTTTTCCTCCAGCCTCGACGATATGCTGCTCGACTATTCCAAGACCAGCATCGACGCCAAAGCGCGGGAATTGCTGATTCGGCTGGCCGAAACCGCTGGCCTCGCCGCCAAGCGCGACGCGATGTTTGCCGGCGAGAAAATCAACATCACCGAAAATCGCGCCGTTCTGCACACTGCCCTGCGCAACCGCGCCAACACCCCCGTCGTCACCGACGGCAAAGATATTATGCGCGGCATTAACGCCACGCTCACAGCAATGCGCAGATTTTCCACCGCCATCCGCAGCGGCAAGATCACCGCCGCCGACGGCAAACCCTTCAGTGATGTGGTCAATATCGGCATCGGCGGTTCCGACCTTGGCCCGGTCATGGCCGTTCTGGCATTGGCCCCATACCACGACGGCC
>JANMOK010000027.1:0-4826 GCA_031369165.1 Paracoccaceae bacterium | reverse complement strand
TAGATATTGGCCATGCGGCAGGTTTCGGCATATAGTTCGGCATACGTCAAAGTGCGGGTTTCGGACGGATCATCACCCTCCCAGATGATCGCCGCGTCGTTGGCGCGGGTGGCGAGATGCCGGTCGAGGCAATTGGCGGATAGATTCAGAACGCCGTCTTCGAACCATTTGATGCCGAAATCGGCTTCGTCGAAGCTGGTATTTTTGACCTTGGTGAAGGGTTCGATCCAGTCGATGCGGCTGGCTTCGTGCCGCCAGAAGGCATCGGGGTCATTTATCGAGGCGGCATACATGGTTTCGTATTTTTCCGCGTTGATGAACGCACGTTCGCGCCATTCGGCGGGGACTGGGTAGAGGTCGATGGTCATTGTTCGTTTCCCCGGTTTTTATTTGTTTCTTAACAAGTCGTTCAGTTAAGTCTGGTCGGACATTTCGCTTGGCGAATTTGCCAGACCAAGAAATACCGCGAGCGCGCGGTTGACGCGGACGATATCGGAGTCGTTGAGCAGGCCGATGAACTTTCCGAGTTTTGTTTTTGGCATAGTTGTTACTTTGTCGGCCATTACGCGTGACTGTTTCAACAGTCCATTGTTTGGAGTCGGGTCAATCTCCGGCCTAAACGCTGGCGCTTCGGTTACGTCAGTTGTAATACCGCACACCGTTATTGAATTCGTGCCGTCGAATTGCGTATTTTGCACAACAACAACCGCTCGCGGTTTGCCAGAATAATCAGGTCCGCCTGACGCAGTCCAAACCTCACCGCGTTTCAATGATCATTCCATTCCGAAATTGCGTCGATAAACGCTTGGTCCTCGCGTTCGCTTTCACTATTGGCGACAGCCAAAGACTGACGATGCGCCTCTATTCGAAAAGCCTCGGTTCTTGTATCTGGAAGCCAAAGTTGCACTGGCCGCAATCCTTGCGCCCTTAAGCGTGCGCGGTGGGCACGGACTTTTTCGGTGGCGGGATTTGGCTTCTGCACGGCACCGACTCCTTGGTTACATGTAACCTAACAGGTATTGCCGAAAGATCAACTGTGCGGCGAAAGTTACCTCGTGGTTTCCGTCATCCGGCGGCGCACGTATTTGTCAACTCGCGCGATCAATTCTTCCATGCCCGGATCGAAGAAATGGCCAGCACCTTCCACAGTCTCGTGGGTGATGGTGATGCCTTTTTGCAGTTTCAGCTTGTCGGACAGAATGGTTACATCGGCGGGGGGAACAACACGGTCAGCGGTGCCATTGATGATAAGGCCGGACGACGGGCAGGGGGCGAGGAAAGTGAAATCGTACTGATTGGCCGGCGGTGCGACAGAGATGAAACCGGCAATTTCCGGGCGGCGCATCAGCAGTTGCATGCCGATCCAAGCGCCAAAAGAAAAGCCAGCAACCCAGCAATATTTGGCGTTAGGGTTCATGGCTTGCAGGTAATCAAGGGCGGAAGCAGCGTCGCTCAATTCACCAATGCCTTGATCGTATTCGCCTTGGCTGCGGCCCACGCCGCGAAAGTTGAAGCGCAGGCAGGTAAACCCCATCGCGTGGAAGGCGTAGTGCAGATTATAGACCACTTTGTTGTTCATCGTGCCGCCGAATTGCGGGTGCGGGTGCAGGATAATCGCGATTGGCGCATCCTTGTTTTTCTGCGGGTGATAGCGGCCTTCTAGGCGGCCATCGGGGCCGGGGAAAATGACTTCGGGCATTGGAAAAGTGGCTCCTGACCAGTTGCCCCGAGTGAACTTGACGGAATCACTCAGGCAATCTAGAAACGTTCTAACTTGTGAGGCTGCTGACCCCGTTCGCACTGCGCGTGACTAAGGCCAGTTCAGCACTACGTCAACTAAGTCCTGTAGCGGTGGGTTTCAATGAAACTGAGCACGAAAGGCCGTTATGCGATGATTGCGCTGGCCCATTTGGCGCGCGACGGCGAGAATCGGCAGGTGTCGCTGTCGGAAATCTCGGAAGCGCAGGATATCTCGCTGGCCTATCTAGAGCAGCTTTTCGTCAAACTGCGGCGGGCCGAGATTGTGGATTCAGTACGCGGTCCTGGGGGTGGTTATCGGCTGGCACGCTCGCCCGAGACAATACGGGTGTCGGAGATATTGGGCGCAGTTGACGAAACCATGGATGCCTTGTCGCGTGGCGCAGGGGTTTCGGGGGCGACCAAAGGGACTGAGGCGCAACATTTAACCGATAAATTGTGGGAGCAATTGTCGGCCAACGTCTACGTGTTTTTGCACCAGACGCGCCTGTCGGATATTACCAACGATCAAATGGCCCCCTGCCCGGCGGTGCCTGCCTTTGTGATGCTGGTGGACGAATGAGCCGGGTTTATCTTGATTGGAACGCAACGGCTCCTTTGCGCATTGAAGCAAAGGCCGCGATGTTGCGGGCTATGGATGCATTGGGAAATCCTTCCAGCGTGCATTCCGAAGGGCGGGCAGCGAAGGCGATATTGGAGACGGCACGGCGGCAGGTGGCGGTTGCTGCCGGGGCGATGGCGGGGGACGTGGTTTTCACGTCGGGAGCGACCGAGTCGGCGGCTTTGGCTTTGGCCGGTCGCGGTTTGGTGGGGTCTGGGGCGGAGCACCCTTGTGTTTTGGCGTGGGTTGAGGTCGCGGCAAGCGAGCCGTCGCGGACGGCGCTGCAACTGGCCAACAACGAAACCGGAGTGATTGCGGAATTGCCAGCGGGTTTGGCATTCACGGACGCGGTGCAGGGATTCGGCAAGATTCCCTTTGGATTTGATTGGTCTGGCGCAAAAATGGCGGCGATTTCGGGTCACAAAATTGGCGGGCCGAAGGGCGTCGGGGCGTTGCTTGTGAAATCTGGGGTTGAAATTGCGTCATTGATCAAAGGCGGTGGCCAAGAGTCTGGCCGTCGCGCGGGAACCGAGAATTTGATCGGGATGGCCGGGTTCGGGGCTGCTGCAGAAGCGGCGGCGAGGGATGTGGATGCGGGTTTGTGGAATGGTGTCAGAGACTTGCGCGATGGTCTTGAGGATCGTCTGTTGCGAAATGCCTTGGATGCGATTGTTGTAGGACGCGAAATGGAACGCCTTCCCAACACCATTTGCATCGCGGTTCCCGGCTGGAAGGGCGAGACTCAGGTGATACAGATGGATCTGGCGGGGTTTGCCATATCCGCCGGTTCGGCCTGTTCGTCGGGCAAGGTGCGGCCAAGCCGGGTCTTGCAGGCAATGGGATATGATGATTTGACCGCCGCCAGCGCGATTAGGGTGTCGTTTGGGCCAACTACAAAGGCCGAAGAATTGAAGGCTTTCGCGGATGCTTGGTTGGCGCAATACCAACGTTTCCGCGCGAAAGCGGCATAAAGGTGAAGTGATGAACATGTTGGATGATATACAGGTCAAGGAAGGCGTCGATCAGGAAACGGTCGAAGCTGTGGCCTCGGTTGCGGGTTACAAATACGGTTTTTCAACCGACATTGAGACCGAATACGCGCCGAAAGGGTTGAACGAAGATATCGTTCGCTTGATCTCAGCCAAGAACGGCGAGCCGGACTGGTTGCTGGATTGGCGTTTGGCGGCGTTTGCCCGCTGGAAAACCATGAAAGAGCCGAAATGGGCGATGGTGCATTACCCGGAAATCGACTTTCAGGATCAGTATTATTACGCACGGCCCAAAAGCATGAATGTGAAGCCAAAATCGCTGGACGAGGTCGATCCGGCATTGCTGGCGACCTACGAAAAGCTGGGCATCCCGTTGAAAGAGCAGATGATTCTGGCGGGTGTTGGCGGGCTGGAGGATGGCGAACAGCAAAACCGCAAGGTCGCTGTCGATGCGGTATTTGACTCGGTGTCGGTCGGCACCACGTTCAAGGCGGAATTGGCGCGGGCGGGGGTGATTTTCTGCTCGATCTCAGAAGCGGTGCGGGAACATCCTGACTTGGTGAAGAAATATCTGGGCACGGTGGTGCCGCAGTCGGATAATTTCTTTGCGACGCTGAATTCGGCGGTGTTTTCGGATGGGTCGTTCGTCTATGTGCCCGAAGGCGTGAAATGCCCGATGGAATTGAGCACCTACTTCCGCATCAACGCCGAGAATACCGGCCAGTTCGAACGCACTCTGATCATCGCTGATAAAGGCGCGTTTGTGTCTTATCTGGAAGGCTGCACGGCCCCCAAACGCGATGTTGCGCAGTTGCATGCGGCGGTGGTTGAAATCGTCATTCTGGAAGATGCCGAGGTCAAATATTCGACGGTGCAGAACTGGTATCCGGGTGATGAGAACGGCAAGGGTGGCATCTACAATTTCGTCACTAAACGCGCCGATTGCCGGGGCGACCGGGCGAAAGTGATGTGGACGCAGGTGGAAACCGGCTCGGCGATTACGTGGAAATATCCGTCGTGCATTTTGCGGGGGGAAGCTTCACAGGGCGAATTCTATTCGATCGCCATCGCCAACAACATGCAGCAGGCCGACACCGGCACCAAGATGACCCATCTGGGCAAGAACACCCGCTCGCGGATCGTGTCGAAGGGGATTTCGGCGGGCCGGGCGAACAACACCTATCGCGGGCTGGTATCGATGCACCCGCGCGCAAGTGGCAGCCGCAATTTCACCCAGTGCGACAGCCTGCTGATCGGCGACAAATGCGGCGCGCATACCGTGCCGTATATTGAGGTCAAGAATACGACCAGCCGGGTGGAGCACGAGGCGACGACCAGCAAAGTCGATGACGACCAGCTGTTCTATTGCCGCTCGCGCGGGATGGACGAGGAAGAAGCGGTGGCCCTGGTAGTCAACGGTTTCTGCCGCGAGGTGCTGCAAGCGCTGCCGATGGAATTCGCTATGGAAGCGCAGAAGC
>JANMOK010000014.1:0-19602 GCA_031369165.1 Paracoccaceae bacterium | reverse complement strand
GTGAAGCGGGTGGGTCGCGTCGAACAGGATGCGTACGGGAGCATCTTTTACATCGGTCATGGACATCGCTTTTTCAAGCGCCGCTTTTTTGGCGGGTCCGGTAATGAGCAGGTGCAGGTGGTCTGTGGCGCGCAGCACCTGTGCGGTAAGCGTCAGACGCGGCTCCATCGCGCCCGGTGCCCGCATCGGCAGCAGTATGGCTTTGCCGTCGGGGTCTAGCGCTTCGCTCAGCCGGTCGGCACCCGGGAAAATTGATGCCGTGTGCATGTCTTCGCCCATGCCAAGGACGGCGACATCAATCGGCAACAACCCGGCGATCTCGGC
Source organism: Paracoccaceae bacterium (assembly GCA_031369165.1). GTDB lineage: Bacteria > Pseudomonadota > Alphaproteobacteria > Rhodobacterales > Rhodobacteraceae > JANMOK01. The sequence continues at coordinate 19,278 of JANMOK010000014.1, read as the reverse complement.
GGCAAGCTGATCCAGCACATCTTCGGGGCGCTCACCGGCCGCGTAAAAAGGGATGAGCCTGGCCTTGGCCGCGCGGTTCTTCAGCAGAGTATCGCGCAACAAGCGCGTGTTCGAACGGTCGGAAGTTTCCGGCACAAAACGCTCGTCTGTCAGCATGACAGCGACCTTGGACCAATCGAGGTCGGCTTGGCTGAGGGCATCGAGGAAAGGCGCGGGCGTCGTGCCGCCGGGGACGGCCAAAGTTGCCTTGCCTTTGGCCATCAACGCCGCACGCAACTGATCAGCGATCAGGCCCGCAAGGCCCGTCATCAATTGGTTTCGGTCGGGATAATGAACCGTTACCGTCATCAGCCCTCGATTTCCCGCCATTCGCGCCCGTCACGGTGCATCAATGCCAACGCGGCGTCGGGGCCGGAGCCGTTGGCATCGTATTGCTGCGGTTTGTCCGAAGAATCCGCCCATGCTTGGATGATCGGATCGGTCCAAGCCCAAGCGGCCTCGACCTCATCGCCGCGCATGAACAGGGTCTGGTTGCCACGGATCACGTCGAGGATCAGCCGCTCATAGGCGTCGGCCATGTCGATTTCCTTGCCCAAGGCCTGCGCAAAGCTCATGTCCAGCTTGACGGTTTTCAGCCGCATCCCGCCCAAGCCCGGCTCCTTGATCGTCATGTGCAGGCTGATGCCTTCATCGGGTTGCAGGCGGATGACCAGCTGGTTGGAGCCGATCTTTTCCACCTGCGGAAAGATCGAGTGCGGCGGCTCTTTGAACGTGATCGAAATTTCCGACATGCGCGAACGCAACTTTTTGCCGGTGCGGATGTAGAACGGGGTACCGGCCCAGCGCCAGTTCGAGATATGTGCTTTCAGGGCGACGAAACTTTCGGTCTTGGTCTCGGGATTGCCGGCGTGTTCCCTGTAGGAAAGATCCCCGTTTCCGGCGCGATACTGGCCGCGCACGGTGTCTTTGATATCCACTTTGTCGAGGGAGCGGATCACTTTCAGCTTCTCATCACGCACCATGTTCGGCTCGAAATGCGGCGGCGGTTCCATGGCGATCAGGCACAAAAGCTGCATGATGTGGTTCTGCACCATGTCGCGCATGGCACCGGATTGGTCATAGTAGCCACCACGTCCGGCGACGCCGATGTTTTCGGCCACGGTGATTTGCACGTGATCAACGTGCTGGGCGTTCCAGACCGGTTCAAACAAGGCATTGGCAAAGCGCAAAGCCATGAGGTTCTGCACTGTCTCTTTGCCAAGGTAATGGTCGATGCGGTAGATTTGGCTTTCGTTGAAACATTTGCGCAGTTGCTGATTCAGTTCTTGCGCCGATGCCAAATCGTGCCCAAGCGGTTTTTCAACAACAATTCGGCTGGTTTTGCTGGCAATGGCGGTTTTTTTCAGATGTTCGGAGATTTCGCCAAAAAGCGTCGGTGCGACTGACAGGTAAAATGCCCGGATATGTTCGGGTTTCTGGTTCAATTTGCGCTTGAGATCGCCCCAGCCGACATCGGCGGTGCCATCAATCGAAACGTAATCGCAGCAAGACAGGAAGACTTTGATTTGCGCCTTGTCCTTGGCCTCGGGCGGCAGGAATTCTTCGAGTGATTTGGCCACGAGGTCGCGGAATGTGGCGGTGGTCAGTTTGGAGCGGGCACAGCCGAAAATGCGCGCTTCGGGAGGCATTTGCCCTGCGACCATGCGTTTGAACAGACTGGGCAGGATTTTGCGTTTTGACAGATCACCCGTGGCACCGAAAATGACGAGGTCGAACGGAGCAACGGGGATGACGCGGGATACCATGGATCAGGCTTTCAATTTGGCTTTGACTTCGGCGCGGGTCGGCAAGTCGGCCCCGCGACGCGAACAGGTGATGGCCGCAGCGGTGGCGGCGAAGGTCAGCATCGAATCGAGCTGCTTTTGCGTGAGATTATGCACGATTTCGCGCGGATTGCCCATGCGGGCGAGTTCGGACAACAGCGAGGCTTGGAAAGTGTCACCGGCGCCAACGGCATCGACGACTTTGGTTTTTGGCGGGGTTGCGCTGCCGCGCAGACCGCTGGAAGTCCAGGCATGGGCCGGGTTGCCGGCGTCGGTGACAATTACAATCCCGGCTCCGCCGTCGATCCACTCCTGCGCCAGTTCGCCGTGGCTTTTGCCGGGATAGAGGATTTCGATGTCCTCGGCACTGATTTTGATCAGGTCGGCGTGGCTGGCCAGAACGGCGGTGCGTTGGCGCCAGACGTTCATTTCGGGTTCGACTGTGGGACGAACATTTGGGTCAAGCGACACAAACCGGCCCCCGGCATTTGCAGCAAGATGGGCCAAAGTATCGGCGACAGGCGCGACGGCGATGGAATAAGAGCCGAAATGCAGACCGATGACATCGGCACCGAGTTTGGGCAGATCGGCTATGGTGACGCCGGTATCAGCTGAATTCGTGCTGTAAAACGCATAGGCGGGGCTGCCATTGGCGTCGAGGCCAACCAGCGAAAGGGTGGTTTTTCGGTCGGTGCGGACGAGGTAATCGGGGCTGACGCCTTCTTTTTTCAACACTGAAGCCAAACGTCCGCCCATCAAATCATTCGACAGGCCGGTCATTAGCGCTGACACTTCGCCCAAGCGGGCCAGGCCAATGGCGACGTTGAAAGGGGATCCACCGGCGCGGGCGTCAAAATGCGCTTCGCCCGGACCAGCTTCACCATTCAGGAAAAAATCAAACAGCGCCTCGCCACAGACCAGATACATCAGATTTGCCCTTTGTCTTTGGGAAAAAGTCTCAAAACGTTGGCAACCATTTCCCGCGTCTGAACCGAGGCGTCAACCGCAAAGACGTTTTTGCCACCAGGCGGTTCGAGAATTGCCATCTGACTCGTCAATAATGAGGCTGGCATGTAGTGGTCCTTGCGCTTTTTCATTCTGCTGAAAAGGACCGTTTCCGGGGCGTGTGGCCAAACGAAGGTCAGCGGCACTTTCGCAGCGGTTTCCAGTCGCTGGCGATAGACTTCCTTGAGCGCCGAACAGGAGGCGACTATGGCGTGGTTTTCTCGGAATTCATCGCCGACGCGTTTGCCAAGCCGGTCAAGCCAAGGCCAGCGATCTTCGTCAATTAGGGGCACGCCAGACCCCATTTTGGCGCGTGCGGCATCGCTGTGAAAGTCATCGCCTTCGAGAAACGTGCAGCCAATATGCTCGGCCAAGGCTAACCCAACAGTGGTCTTGCCACTGCCAGAGACGCCCATGACGATGATGGCAAGCGGGGCGCTCAGAGCGTTTTGCCAATCACCACCGCGATATCGCCCATACGGTTGGAAAAGCCCCATTCGTTGTCATACCAAGCGACAACTTGCACCATCGTGTCGTTTTGCACTTTGGTCAGGCTAAGATGGGCGATGGCTGAATGCGGGTCGTGGTTGAAATCGCTGGACACCAAGGGCTCGTTGGTGAAGCCGAGAATGTTTTTCAGTGGGCCATTGGCGGCTTTGGTCAGCAGGTCGTTCACTTCCTCGATCGTGGTTTTGCGCGAGGCGGTGAATTTGAAGTCAACGACCGAGACATTCGGGGTCGGCACGCGGATCGACATGCCGTCGAGTCTGCCTTTGAGTTCGGGCAGAACGAGGCCAAGCGCCTTGGCTGCACCCGTGGAGGTTGGGATCATCGACAAAGCGGCGGCGCGGGCACGGTAGAGGTCTTTGTGCATTGTATCCAGCGTCGGCTGGTCGCCGGTATAGGAATGGATCGTGGTCATCATGCCGTGTTCGATGCCAAGTCCCTGATTGAGGACCATGGCCACAGGCGCGAGGCAGTTGGTGGTGCAGGAACCGTTCGAGATGATCCTGTGATCAGCGGTGATGCCTTTGTGGTTGACGCCATAAACAGTCGTGTAATCCGAGTTTTCGCCGGGGGCCGAGATCAGCACGCGTTTCGCCCCCGCATCAAGGTGCCAGGTGGCCTTGTCCCGCGCGGTGAAAATGCCGGTGCATTCCATGGCAATGTCAACGCCAAGTTCGCGCCAGGGCAGTTCCTTCGGGTCCTTGACCGCGCAGACCTTGATCGCGCCGCCACCGACGTTGATCGTGTCGCCGCTGACTTTGACTTCATGCGGGAAGCGCCCGTGGACCGAGTCATAGCGCAGCAGATGCGCGTTGGTTTCAACTGGGCCAAGGTCGTTGATGGCGACGACCTCGATATCCTTGCGCCCGCTTTCGACGATGGCGCGCAGGATGTTGCGGCCGATGCGGCCAAAGCCGTTGATTGCAACTGTTACCATGAGACTTCTCCTTAGGCTTTGAGTCGGCCAGCATTGCCGGACCGGAATTGCGCATACCGCGCCGGGACGCGATACTCATATAAGAAGCAGCGCCGACTGCAAACGTTTCGAATAGTTGCGCGACAAAATAACTTGGGTGGGCAAATAAGTGGCTGATTATCGGGCAAATCATTTGGCATCGGTTTTGCGGCGTGGCTCACTTGGGCGGGATTTGTCGCAGTTCGCGGAATTAAAGACCTATGGAGCGTTGTGGAAGAATGCCGAAATGCTCTCGGCAGTTTTGGCGGTGCAGCCGGGTGATCGTGTAGCGGTGCAGTTGGAAAAGTGTATCGAATACATAGAGTTGTATTTGGCTTGCGTCTTGGCTGGCGCAATTTTCTTGCCACTTAACCCGGCTTACACCGACGCGGAAATGGCATACTTTTTAGGCGACGCGGAACCAGCTTTGTTGGTTTGTGATCGGTCACGTTTTGCAGGGCTAAGCAAGGTCGCAGGCAAAGCGCGAGTTGTTACCTTGGATCGGCTGATCGATTCGGCGACGCATGCGTCAGGAAAATTCGCGTTGGCTACGTGCGATTCCAACGGCATTGCGGCGATTCTTTATACGTCGGGGACCACGGGCCGATCGAAAGGCGCGATGCTTTCGCACGGTGCTTTGGCCTCGAACGCGGTGGTTTTGGCAAAGCATTGGCGCTTTACGCAGGATGACGTGTTGATCCACGCTTTGCCGGTGTTTCACACGCACGGGCTGTTCGTGGCGACCAATACGGTGCTGGTTTCCGGTGCCTCGATGATTTTTCAGCAACGGTTTGATAGCGCGGAGGTTGTTGCCGGCATGCCGCAAGCGACTGTGCTGATGGGGGTGCCTACGTTTTACACGCGGTTACTTGCCATCGACGGGTTGGCAAAGGCGGCGCAGAATATGCGGCTGTTTGTGTCGGGTTCCGCGCCGTTGCTGGCCGAGACGCATGCGCAGTTCAAGGCGGTGACTGGGCATGCGATTCTGGAGCGTTATGGGATGACGGAAACAAACATGAACACGTCCAACCCCTATGCCGGCGAACGGCGTTCGGGAACTGTCGGGATGGCATTGTCGGGGGTCGAGGTTCGGCTGACGGATGTGGTGGAAGGGATTGGCAGCATTGAAGTGCGTGGCCCGAACGTCTTTTCCGGCTATTGGCGAATGCCTGAAAAAACTGCCGCCGAGTTGCGGCCTGACGGTTGGTTCATCACCGGCGACTTGGGCAGCTTCGATGCAGACGGATACTTGAAGATTGTTGGCAGAACCAAGGACTTGGTGATTTCGGGCGGGTTCAATATCTATCCGAAAGAACTGGAAGAGGTCATTGATGCCATCCCAGGTGTCGTAGAATCGGCTGTGATCGGTGTGCCGCATCCTGACTTGGGCGAAGCGGCGGTGGCAGTTGTGGTGGGTGACGTCGAATCTTCACAAATTATGGCTGTATGCGCCCAGCTTTTGGCGAAATTCAAGCAACCGAAGGCTGTGTTCTTAACAAAAGAATTGCCGCGAAATTCGATGGGAAAAGTCCAGAAGATGGCATTGCGAGCCGAATTTGCAGACCTATTCAGGGCTTGAGAATGCGGTGGATTGTGCGTTGCAACACCGTAAAACCTGTGTGATCGGTGCGGCAAAATGGGCCCAAAATAGGCGTGTTAAGCCAGTTTTTGGTAGGTTATCGGCACCAGTATAGGCCGGAATAGCGATTTGTTGCAGCGCAAAATGCGAAGGATGGCGCAGAACCAGTTTTCAGTTAGTGCCGGAAATGCCGCATTCCAGTGAACACCATCGTCAGCCCGGCTGCATCTGCGGCGGCAATCACTTCGGGATCGCGCATGGAACCGCCGGGTTGAATCACCGCCGTTGCCCCAGCCTTTGCCGCAGTTATCAGCCCGTCAGCGAAGGGGAAAAAGGCGTCAGAGGCGACGACGGAACCGACTGTTGCCACTGGATCTAGCCCCATTTCAGCCGCCTTTTGTGCCGCTATCCGCGTCGAATCCACCCGGCTCATCTGCCCTGCGCCGATGCCGACGGTAGCTTGATTTTTGGCATAGACAATGGCGTTGGATTTGACATGTTTGGCGACGATCCACGCGAACATCAGATCGGCCAGTTCGGCAACTGATGGCTGGCGTTTTGTGACGCATTTGAGGTCGGCGAGTGTGATCGACCCATTGTCCCGCTCTTGCACCAGCAAGCCGGAGCCAACTTGTTTGATCTGTTTGCCAGTCCGGCGTGGATCAGCCAAACCAGTGGTCGTGAGCAGGCGCAGATTCTTTTTGGCTGCAAATACTCGTTTGGCCCCATCTGATGCCCCCGGCGCAATCACCACTTCGGTGAAAATTGCCGCGATTTCGGTTGCGGTTTCTTCATCGAGCGGCACGTTCAGCGCGACAATTCCCCCAAAGGCTGAAGTTGGATCGCAAGCCAAAGCCCCCCGATAGGCTTCAACGGCAGTGGTGCCACGCGCCACGCCGCAGGGATTGGCGTGCTTGACAATCACCACCACGGGACCATCGGCGGGATCAAACTCCGACACCAGTTCAAACGCCGCGTCGGTGTCGTTGATGTTGTTATAGGACAGGTCTTTGCCCTGATGCTGGAAAGCGGAACTGACGCTGGGATTTTTTATGTCATTGCGGAAAAATTGCGCCTGTTGATGCGGGTTTTCGCCGTAGCGCAGATTTTGCATTTTAGGTCCGCCATAGGCCTGCCCATTCGCCGTGGCGGCGATTCGTTCCGCCATCCAGCCCGCGACGGCGGAATCATAACTCGACGTCGTCGCAAAAGCTCGAAATGCCATTTCGGTGCGAAACTTCAGAGAGGTCGCGCCGTCGTGCAGAATCAATTCCTTCAGCAGGGCTTCGCAATCGGACGCATTCACAATAACCGTTACAAACCCGTGGTTCTTCGCCGCCGCCCGGATCATTGCCGGGCCACCGATGTCGATGTTTTCGATGCACTCCGCCGCTGGTGCCCCGCTCGTAACGGTCGCCTCGAACGGATATAGGTTCACGACCAACAGGTCGATTGCAGCGATCCCATGCGCCTCCATCGCCGCCAAATGTTCGGCATCGTCGCGCAAAGCCAACAACCCGCCGTGCACGCCGGGATGCAGGGTTTTCACCCGGCCATCCATCATTTCTGGATAGCCCGTCAGGTCGGCCACATCGCGCACCAGCAGGCCCGCCGCCCGCAGCGTTGCCGCCGTGCCCCCGGTTGATACCAATTCCACGCCTCGGTCGGCCAGAGCCAGCCCAAGGGCGACAAGACCGGTTTTGTCGGAAACCGACAGCAACGCCCGTTTTATCGGCACTAAATCCGTTGTCATTCGTTCAATTCGCCCTCGTCCGCCACCAGGTCACGGGTGTTGCCGACCCCGTCCTCGACCCGTTGCAACGACCAGGTGATGTCGCCCGCATATTGCACCACGCGTCCGGTGACGAGGATTTGTTTGGTGGCTTTTGGTCGTAGGAATGCAGGGTCAAGATAATGGCTTTCGACCAATTGCAATTCACCGCCGTGCTGGCGGAATGTCCAAAGCTCGCCGCTTTTCAGCGTCAGGGTTATCAAGGTTGCCGACGTGTCGATGGTGGCGATCACTTCGGGGTGCAAATGGAAATGCAGTGTGAACAGAATTCCAAGCTGCCGCGCGCCTTCCACCGACTTGGCGTAACGGGTGCGGGCGCGGCCGCGCGGCGAGGTCAGAATGTCTTCGCCGCCAATTTCCTTGCCGCTGGAAGCCAGATAGACCCGCCGTTCATGGATCAGGCCGTGGCTATTTTCGTAGCCGTTTTGGGTGGCTTGAATCCATGACCCGGTCAAATCGCTGGCGCGGTGGACGACAACGTCGCTCGGCACCTCGGCAAAGATTTTGCGGCGGTCCTTGGCAGCAAAGCGCGAAGAAGACGTGCGTTCGACGGCCAGCCCGCTTTGCGCGGCGCTGTGGCGCGATTTCAACTGCCATTCACGGCCAAAACGCAAGCCCGAACCGACATTGACAATAAGCCGCCGCCGCCCGGTGGACAGCTCAAAGGCGAGCGTCGAGGCATGGGCAATGATTGACGCGCGACCGGTCGGCGGCGCAGCACAATCCATCACCAGCAGGGTGCGGCCGGCGTTGATGCGGGCAAAGCCCATCGCCAGTTCTTCGCGTTTCAACCCGTGCACGCCGACATCGGCAAGCGATTGGTCCAGCCGCCCTTCGGGGCCAGTTCCGCCGCCGTGAAAGCGGGCCAACAAGCCGTCACCCATGCGCAGGGAGCGCAGCGTCGGCGCAATCCGGATCATCGCGTCAAGCTGGCGCTGGTCGGGTTGGTGACCGCATTCCTGCAATGTCTGCGCGGCCCAGGTCAGCAGGGTGAAAATCTCGTTCAGTTCCTCGGGGTTGCGCGAGGGAATGCCACCATCGGCTCCGACCTGCTTTTCGCATTCGACGCCAAGATCGGTTATCGTCGCTTTCAGCATGCCGTGGCGGCCTTCGAGCGCCAGCCCGGCATAGACCAGGCCGGTCAGCGCCTCAAACCGTGGCAGCCCGGCACGGGCGCGACTCCAGCTTACGCGCAAGTATGAGGCCTGCCGGCCCATGCAGGCAAACATCCGGCGCGACTGGGTGGCATCAAGATCGGCAATCAGGAACGCACCGTGACCGATCCAGCGGATCAAGCGCCGTCCGGCGAGTTCGGGCTGCCATCCCGGACCGGTGCCATTGCCATAACGGCGCACCCAATCCATCAGCCACGATTGCAGCAACCTTCGCGCGGTTGCATCGCCGACAGCGGCAAGATCATCTGCCCAGCCGAAGCCGTGCATTTCCGCCTCAAACCCGGCATCGGGCGGCGGCAAATCCCAGATCGAGCGCTTCTCGGCGCTGATCTGCGATCCGGCAAAGCGAAACTCGCCTTCCAGCAGCCGCATCCCAGTCGAGTAGTTGCCAATCGAGCGCGGCTCGGGTTGCGCAACGAAGCCTTTAGGCTTCTTGCTGAAGGGTCGCACCCGGGCGGACAGCCGGTTTTGCAAACTGTCAGTAAAGCGAACAAGGCTCGCCAAACGCGCCTGCAGGGGCCAGTTTATTTTTGCCATTGAAATAGGAAGCCCACCCGCAAGTACCCGTTGCTTGTCAGTTTAACTGCACTGCACGACGATTGCACCCGATAGCAGCGCCTAAGGCGAAACGATAGCCGCAAAAAACCCGTCCATGCCGCCAAGTTCCGGCCAGTAATCGGGGCGCAGGCGCAGCTGGCTGTTGGCGACCCATTCCGGCTGCAGCCCAATATTGGCGGCATCAATGGGCGACAGGGTGATTCCGGCAACCTGCGCCTCGCCTTCTTCCGGCAGAAGCGAACAGGTGCAGTAGACCAGGTTGCCGCCCGGTTTCAGCCAGCCAAGGGCGCGAACCAGCAGGATTGACTGCAGTTTCTTCAACTCGGCCAAATCCGTGCGGTCTTTGACAAACGGCATGTCGGGATGGCGGCGAATGGTGCCACTGGCCGAGCAGGGGGCATCCAGCAGGATAGCGTCGAATTTTTCAGGCGTCTGCCAGCGCACCGCATCCGCAGCGATGATCCTGGCAGCAAGACCCGTGCGCTTCAAGTTTTCCTCCAGCCGTTTCAGCCGGTTTTTTGACACGTCCAGCGCGGTAACTTGCGCCCCAAATGACGCCAGCTGCATTGTCTTGCCACCGGGAGCGGCGCACAGATCCAGCACGTTGGCGTCGCGCACATCACCCAGCAACCGTGCCGGAATGGCGGCGGCCGCGTCCTGCACCCACCACGCCCCCTCTGCATAGCCCGGAAGGGCCGATACCTGACCCGGTTTGACCAGCCGCAAGCTGCCGGTAGGCAAGATCGTCACGTCTTGTCCGACTTGCGCCAATGCGGCGCGCCAGCGATCGGTTTGCGCAGGGTCGCGCAGCGTCAGATCCAGATTTGCGCCGCGTTCATGCGCGGCCTCGATGCCAAGTACTGCTTTTTCGCCATAGGCTGACTGCATCGGCAAGCGCAGCCAGTCTGGCAGGGTCTGCGGTTCCAGATCGGCCCAGATATTCGCGCCTTCCACCACCACCTTGCGGGCGACGGCATTGACCAAACCCGACAGACGCCCGGTCTTGCTGCCAGCTTTGGCCATGCGCACGGCACCGTCGACAGCCGCGTGCGCGGCGATGCCATCTAGAAGCAATTCCGCGGTGGCAACGCGCAGAATGTTCAGCACCCGCTCGGGGGGCGATCTGTCGAGGAATTGGTCGAGGATGGTGTCGATGCGGCCCAGATGGCGCAGCACGTTTTCGGCCAGCGATTGCGCCCGCGCCTTGCCCTGTGGCGGCAAATTGTTCAGCGGGCCATCGCGGGCCTGCAGTAAATCTGACAGCAGCGAGCTGCCGGCCAACACGCCGCCAACCAATGCGACCGCGCCCAAACGGGCGGCTTGGCCGGGGGCACCTGCTGGTTTTGCGTCGTTCATCGCCCTGCTTTCTTGTGGTAGGGTTGCGATGACACGAATTAAGGAGCGGGGACAAGAGCATGGACGCGGAAAAATCGGCGCAGCGCGAATCGGCCGCGGCGCGAGCTTTGACTGAAGCCGAGGCGCGTCGTCTGGCCAAAAAACCCGTGGTACCGGTCAGGGAATTGGGTGGCCGCGAGGGCTTGGAACCCGTTCGCTATGGCGATTGGGAGAAAAAAGGCCTCGCCGTTGATTTTTGAACGGAATCTTCAGCTTTGATTCGCATCATCCATCCAGAGGTGGATCATGTCGCAAGTTTTGCAGAATCGGGCCCTTGTGGTCGACAAAATGGAACGTCGCGGGTTGATGAAGGCGCTGGATGCATCGCAGAACCTGCTGTGGTTTGATGCGAATGGACGCATCGTTGACGCCAATGACAAAGCTATGGCCCTGCTAGGCTACAGCGCCGACGAAATTCTTGGCCACGATTTCTTTGATCTGACGGTCGAAAAGCCTGCACATCTGCTGTCGCAAAAACGCATCTGGCTGCGCATTACCACCGGCGAACACGTGCACAGTGAATGTTCGTTTCGCGGCAAGAACGGCGTCGATGTCTGGGCTTCGGTCAACTATGCCGCCCTGCGCCACGACAACGGCGAAACCCGCCGCGTGCTGGCGATACTGATCGACCTGACCAAATGGGCCTGGAAGCCGAACAGTCTGACACATGTGTCACGGTAGGGGACGGCGAAAGCGCCAACCCTGCAAGGCCACGAACCTAAGGATATTTGAACAAAAGCGCGGTCGAAATGCATCAACCGCGCGATTTTGGCAAAAGTTGACAAGCCTAAATTATGCCGCAAGCACCCAGAACCGCCAAGGCGAGCAGAATTGTCGAAACGCGAACATATTTTTTCATCGCAGCCCCCTGTTGAATGTGACCCTAGGTTAGGCCGGTTTGGCCAAAAAGCAAACAAAAAGGCGAAAAGCCCAGCTTCGCGCCGAATAAGGATCAGGTATAAGTCACAACATCCACCGTCACATCGTCAGAATGTATGTTCTCGAACCGGCCGGTGAGCAGAATTCTCGACATTTTATCGACGAAAGCCCGCATGTGCGGCGTCGCGTTGTGGGTTTCATGCGCCTGCGCACTGGCGAAGCATTCGGCAACAACGGCACCATTGGCGATTTCGCGGCTGGGGTTGATTTCAAAGAATACGCAACCTGGTTCCTTGCGGGTCGCTTCGGCATGCAGGCGCACCGCCTCCAAAAATTCTTCGCGCATTTCCGGTTTGTACGTCACCCAGCCGATGATGAATTTTTTCATAGTGCCAGCCTCGAAATTACCGTTGCCAGCATACGGCCAGAACTTTGCGAAATGAAAGACGATTTCGCAGAAGGAATCTATAGCCGGTCCTCAGCTCAAGAATGAAAGGCTCACTGGGCAAGCATCTGTTTGGCGATTTCGGAATCAGCCAGCCGCGACACGGTGATGCCGATGAAGCCGGCCTCGGCCAGGGTCTGGATGAAAGCGAGGATGAAATCGCCTTCGGGCATGGCCCGGGCCAGACTGGCACCGCCTTGCCCCGTGGCAGGCATATTTGCGCCGCTGTCGATGACGTAATTTGAGTCAACTTCCAGCCAAAAACCTATACTTGCCGAAAATTCTGCGACAGCGATTCCAAGTCCCATAACCTCGCAAGTGCTACCGCTGTCATGCGCCACTACGACAACTTTGGGGTTGGCGGTGCGAAACACCCGGCCAAGTTTGCCATCAAGCAGTTTGGTTTCCATTCCGGCATCAGCCCGCGTCAAGGTTGCGCCGAGCAGCCCATTGGTTTCCAAAGGCGTGATGCAATGCTTGACCAGCGCGCCCAGAACGGCGTCGGCGTCGGCCGCAAAAGCCGGAACCGCGGCGAACCCGGCCAAAGCGATCGCGAGAATGTTGAAAATTTTCAAATCGCTTTCCACGCCGCCAGAATCACCTTGCCCACCATCAAATCCAGATGCGCCCCTCCGCCGTTCTTGAACAGCGTAATTTCACTGGGCAAACTGCGTCCCACAGCTCCATTTGCCAGTTCGCGCAAATCGGCCAGCACGTGCCGGGGCTCGATCACCCCCTTGGCAATCGGGATCATAAGTTCGCCGATGTGCTCAACCGTCGTTTCGCGACAGTCGACGAATATTTTCGCCCGTTTGATCGCCGCGTCATCCGCCTCGCGCATTGCAGGGGTAAAGGCACCGATCAGGTCAAGATGGACGCCAGGTTGCAGCCATTCGCCTCGAACGATCGGATCGCGCGCCATTGTGGCGCTGGCGATGATATCGGCATCGCCAATCGCCGTTTGCGGATCGAGGGCAAAGGTGGCCCCGGTGTCATCGGCCAATTGGCGGGCGTTGTCTGTGGTTCGGTTCCAGATTGTAACAGATATTCCCGGAAACATCGCCCGATAAGCCTCGATCAAGGAGCGGGCAACTACCCCTGCACCAATGATCAACAATCGCCTACTGTTTTTGCGCGCCAAAAATCGCGCCCCTAGAATCGAATCCGACGCCGTTTTCCACTTGGTCACCAGGCCCGAATCGATCACCGCCTCGACCGCACCCGTCGCGTCGTCAAACAAAAGCATCGCACCGTGCACACTGGGCAAGCCCTTGGCAGGATTGCCTGGCAGCACGGTCACCGATTTGACGGCAACGCCCATGCCGTCAATCCAGGCCGCGCGTGACAAAAGAATATCGCCGCTCCGCCGGACCATCTGGTCGGAAATCACCGGTTTGGCGGCGCGATGGCCGGCCTCCAATGCGTCGGCCATGGCAACCCAGTCGAGCCGATGCTCGACGTCACTGGCTTGAATGTAGGGCGCCGCCATCAAGCAACAGCGGCAATCGCGCGGGCCAGTCTTTCCAACCCGCCGGCGGGCAACCCGGCAATGTTGATGCGGCTGTCTGAGACCATGTATATCCCGTGTTCGGCGCGCAGCTTCAGCACCGCGTCCTGCGAAATGCCCAGGCGAGAGAACATGCCGCGATGCCGGACGATAAAATCGAACCGGTCGGAATTTGTCGCTTTGCGCAGTTCCTCGGCCAAACCATGGCGCAGCGAGAGCATGTTCAAACGCATCGCTTCCAGTTCGGCCAGCCAGTCGCCGCGCAGCCAAGGGTCGGTCAGGATCATGCCGACAATTGCCGCACCGTGATCGGGCGGAAAGGAGTAATTCAGCCGGTTAAGCGCGGTCAATGTGCCCCGCGCCAAGGCTGCGGTTGCGTCATCGGATGCTACAACCATCGCCACGCCAACGCGGTCACGATAGACACCAAAGTTTTTCGAACACGAGGCCGCCACCAGCATTTCGGGCACCGTGCCCGCCATGTGACGAAGACCAGCGACATCGGCCTCCAGCCCATCGCCAAAGCCTTGATAGGCAATGTCAACCAAAGGAGTTGCGCCCTTCAGGATCAACAAATCGGTCAGCGCCTGCCAGTCGGCCAAGGTCAGATTTGCGCCCGTCGGATTGTGGCAGCAGCCATGCAGAAGTACCACATCACCTGCATCAATTTTTGCCAAGTCGGCCAGCATGCCATCGCGATCAACATCGCCGGTTACTTCGTTGAAATAACGGTAGGTTCGGAACGGCAAACCCAAGTGTTTCAAGATGGCTGGATGGTTTGGCCAGGTTGGCTCGCTGATCCAGACCGTGGCATGCGGATCTGCCAAGCGCACCATTTCCAAAAGCAGATGAATCGCCCCGGTGCCGCCCGGGGTTTGCGCACCAGCGACGCGCGACGGCGACAGCCCCGGCCCGAAAACCAGTTCGCGCATCGCATCGATAAAGGTCAAATCGCCCAAAAGGCCCAAATAAGTCTTGGTGTTTTGGCTATCGTGCAGTTTTTGTTCCGCCGCCTTGACCGCCCGCATGACCGGTGTGTTGCCGGTTGCGTCTTTGTAAACGCCAACGCCCAAGTCAATTTTGTCAAGTCGGGCATCGGCCTTGAACATGGCAATCAGTTCGATGATCTTGTCAGGCGCGGTGGGGGTCAGGTTACTCAACATAGGCGTGTTTCAGTCCTTGATTGTTCGATCGCGCGACAGAATCCGCGATTTTTGTTCCTGTCTAATGGGCGAAAATCCGGCCCGTTGGTAGAGTGAAAGCGCACGCGGGTGGTCCAGATTGCAGGTTTGAACCGTCATCCTTTCGGTGTCTTCATAGTCCCAGCCAGCATGAACCGCCGTGTGCAACAGGTATTTTCCCAGGCCCAAACCAATCGCCTCGGGCACAAGGCCGAAATAGGCAAGATCGCAGCGCCCTTCCTCACGCCGGTCCAGCATGTAAAACCCGGCAGGCCAGCCGTCGTGCAGCAAGGTCCACAGACCCATGCGGGGATGGTGCAGATACTCCTGCAGTTCAGTCTGCGGCGCAGAATGCTGGTCGGTCCACTCGTAGTCGGCGCCGACGGCATCATAGAGGGTGAGGAAATACCAGATTGGCGGTTTTTCTGCGCCAATCAGGGCCGCGTTCATGCCGAAAGGCAACATCGGGCGCGGGAAACCTGGACGCAGCAGCATTTCCAGATATGTGATCGTGTAGGTGACCTCGTCGCCCGCTTTATGGTCGGTCATCCCAGTTCCACCGGCAATTCCAGCCTCGATCCCCATTCCGCCCACGACCCGTCATACAGCGCATTGCTGCTGTGGCCAATCCGGGCCAACCCCAGGCTCAAAATGGCCGCCGTAACCCCTGACCCGCACGTGGTGACGATGGGTTGCGTCAGGTCGATATTCGCCCGAACGAATGCCGCCTGAATGCCTGACGCTGATTTCATCGTGCCGTTCGGATTGAGCATTTCCCGATACGGTACATTCGTTGACCCCGGAATATGTCCTTGTCGCACGCCGGGGCGAGGTTCTTTTTCCTCGCCGCGAAACCGCGCGGCCGATCTTGCGTCGATAATTTGCACTTCGCCCAAGCGCGTATTTTCAAGGTTCCATAAATACTCATGTTTCAGGCTCGCCATCAGCAGCGCAGGCGCTGGCAGGGGCAAACCGTTTTCCACCTCCCGCCCCTCGGCCACCCATTTCGGCAATCCACCGTCCAAGACCGCAATTTGTGGCAGCCCCATAAGGCGAAACAGCCACCAGACCCGCGCCGCGCTATACAGGCCGTCGCTGTCATAGACCACCACCTGGTCCTCGGTGCCGATGCCCAGAGCCTGCACCCGGGCAACAAATTTTTCGACAGCGGGGGCCATATGGGGCAGCGGTGAAGATAAGTCCGCTATTTCATCGATGTCAAAAAATTGCGCGCCGGGGATGTGACACTGCAGATATTCCGCCCGGCAGTCACGCTTGTCGGCGGGCAGATACCAACTTGCATCAAGCACCTTTGCATCGGGCCGGCTGGCCAGCCAAGCGGTTGAAACCAGCACCTGCGGATCATCAATCGGCATTTGCCGCCTCTTCCCGCGCCTGCACCAAAATCTGCCAGGCCGACGACAGAAACAGCCCGGCCATGATCAAAGCGACAATCAAGTCAGGCCAGCGCGTGTCACTCATCCACACCACCCAAGCCGCAAGGATTACCGCGAAATTGCCGATCATGTCGTTGCGCGAACACAGCCAGACCGACCGCACATTGGCATCGCCGTCCTTGAAGCGAAAAAGCAGTACAACGCTGGCCAGATTGCCGAACAGGGCCAGTAAACCTATCAGGCCCATGACGTGCGCCTGCGGCACGCCAGTGACGAACACTTGCCAGAGCGTCGTTCCCAAAACCCACAACCCAATTGCCAGCAGACTGATACCTTTGGCTGTGGCGACGTATGATCGTGTGCGAATGGCCGAACCAATCACCGCCATCGAAATGCCATAGGTCACCGTATCGGCGAAAAAGTCGAGCGCATCGGCCTGCAGCGCCTTTGATCCGGCCCAATGGCCCGCCAACATCTCCACGACGAACATGGTGCCATTGATGGCGATGACCAGCCACAACCGGCGGCGGTATTCGTCGGAAAGCCCGTCAAATGTTGCGTGGGTGTGTTCGGCGCTCATTTTGGTTCCATTGTCAGATCGCAAGGCGAATGCTTGGGATTGCAAGGGTGTTTCTAGCCGATTTCGGGCCTGTCGCGCCAGACTGTCAAATCATGGCGCATTCAGGCCTGCACCGGCCGACCGCCAGCAATCTGATTACTCGTGCGGGGCGACAGCGACGGAGCCGGTCCCGTCGCCGCCCATCATGTCTTCGATGAACACCGACAACAGCATCGGTCGCCCGGTGACGCCAGCTTTGCGATAGATCGCGGCGGTCTGCGATTTGATCGTTCCTTCCGACGTGTCGCGCAGACGCGCCATTTCCACCACCGACATGCCCTTGATGGCAAACAAGGCGACGTCGCGCTCCGCTGCCGTCAGGCTCCATTCGTCGAACCGCGCATTCAGCACATCCATGAACACGCCTTGCGCCCGCTCGAGGCGGCGCTGGGCCCGCCGCAGGTCCTGAAACGAGCGCCGCACCAAAATGCTGCCGAAAACCATCCCAAGGACGAGCCCGATCAGGGCACCAACTTCCATGATCTCCCGCGTGGTCCAAGCCAACGGGACGGGGTAGATGCCCACCACGGACAGCACTATGTCGGCCATGAAAATCAGCGCGCAGATCGCCTGAATGAACAGCAGCAAAAGATAAGCGCGGGTACGGGTCACTGGCTCACCAAAAATGAACGCCTGAAACGAAGCGCCACTTTCAGGGAACCTACGGCAAAACCGGCTCGGGGATTATGACATCCTCATCCTGCGGCAATTGTTCGCCCGATTCGGGGGCATTTTGCTGTGGCACGCCGGTGGCAGCGATGGCGGGCTGGTCGTTGTTGGATGAACTGTCTCGGCTGTCGCGCAACTGGTTGGCCAAGTAAAGCGCCATCGGCATGGCATAGTCGCGCAAGATTTCACCCGTGCCAGAGTTGAACACCAGTTCACGGTGGTATTCCTCGTTTTCGGCAACCACCCGCAAACGGCCCAGAAACGTGAAGCCGCGTTCGACAATCGTGTAGCCCTGGCTCTCAAGACTGGCGATGATCCGGTTCGAAAGGTCGGCCGCCAGTCCGGGAGCCGCCGACAGCAAGGTCAGAAAAACTGCAGCGGCGAGGCGTGACATTGTCTGGTCCAATCAAAATGTGCCCTGCGGCAAAACGCAGGAATCGACACCGCAAGCGAATTGCGGTGCCGATGTTTATCCTAGATTCTAATGCTGCGCAGCAACTGCTTGAATTCGGCAGATCCACAGGTTTTTCCATGCCTCTGTCAGGCACATGTCAATGGTTTGCGGGGCCACAGAAATGCGGCCGGAACCACCGCTGGAACCTTGGTCAACCGCACCCGCGCCGCCGCCCATGGTGTAAAATTCGCAGCCACCGCAATCGGAATCGCTATAGTCTGGTTCAAGCACCAGGATAATTTCGCCGTCGATGACCGGATATTCTTCATAGACGGGAACATCTTCGTCGCCGACAATTTCTTGTCCATCCTCGATCACGCCGGTGTCAATCCAGTCGATCGGTTCGTCGATCAAACCGGGCTCGCCGTCGATCGGAATATCCTCACCCTCAGGATCTACGATCCCTTCCTCGGGCAAGCCCGCTTCGCCGTCGACCCAGCCGGTCGGGTCGTCGACTACAGCCGAGTCGTCGACCACAACGCCTTCTGGTTCGACAACCACATCGCCGCCGTCCTGGGCGAAACCAGCCGAAGCCAGCGTACCGAAAGCAAGCACCGAGGCACCAGCGAGGAGTGTGTTTCTTGTCAAAAGTGATGTGCGCATCGCTCATTCTCCGTCGTTAAATTGCGCCCAAACCGGTGACGCCAAGGTGCCGCCCGCCGAAGCATGGAAAAACTGCCCGACAGGCTGAGGAAAATCCATTCGTCAAAGGTTGGTTTTTGCAAAATCAACCAAAGTTGAGGCGATTGAACCAAAGCTCGCCCTGAGTGTTAAATCGCCATTTTCAATGCCGCCGCCACCGTGAAGATATCCTTATCCCCTCGCCCGCACATGTTCATGATCATCAAATGATCTTTCGGCAAGTTTGGCGCAATCTTTGCAACATGGGCCAGCGCGTGGCTGGGTTCCAGCGCTGGTATAATACCCTCATGCCGACACGAAAGTTGGAAAGCTTCCAACGCTTCGTCATCGGTTACCGAAACGTATTCGACCCGACCGATGTCGTGCAGCCAAGCATGTTCCGGCCCGATGCCGGGGTAATCAAGCCCGGCGCTGATTGAATGTCCCTCTATGATCTGCCCATCGGCATCTTGCAGCAGATATGTGCGGTTGCCGTGCAAAACACCGGGCCTGCCACCTGTGAGCGAAGCGGCATGCTCCATCCGCTCATCCACCCCATGACCGCCAGCCTCAACCCCGATGATGCGCACATCCTTGTCGTCAAGGAACGGGTGGAACAGGCCCATAGCGTTTGACCCACCGCCGATACAGGCGACCAAACTGTCAGGCAACCGCCCCTCACGCTCCAGAATCTGTTCCCGCGCTTCCTTGCCAATG
>JANMOK010000003.1:0-6801 GCA_031369165.1 Paracoccaceae bacterium | reverse complement strand
GGGCTGGCTGTACAACCCTTCCGGCGGCATCGAGTTTCTCTTGCGCGGCCTGGGTTGGGAAAGCTTCCGCTTTTCGCTGACAACGGACCGCGACTACGCCATCTATGCCATTGTTCTGACGGGTATCTGGCAGTCATCTGGTTTTGCCATGGCGCTGTTTTTGGCAGGACTGCGCTCAGTCGACCAAGACATCATCAAAGCGGCGCAGATCGACGGTGCCAGCACCTTTCGCACCTACCGTCGGGTGATCCTGCCGACAATTGCGCCCATATTCATTGCCGTGATCGTGGTGCTGCTGCAATTCGCGATCAAGACATTCGACCTCGCTATTGCCCTGACCAAAGGTGGCCCGGGTATTTCCACAACCTTTCCGGCTATTTACGTCTATGACCTGATGTTCCAGCGCGGCCAGATTGCCGAGGGGGCAGCAGCGGCGATCATGATGCTGTTTGCGGTGGCCGTGGTTCTGGTGCCCTACTCACTGTTCATCGTCTGGCGTCGCCGCAGGATGGGCAGCGATGGTTGACATGACCCAGAACACCGCTTTCGACCCCGAGGCAGCAAGAGCCAGCCGCAGGAATTTCGTTTCTCGCGCAGTAATTTACGCGATTTTGCTCGTGTTCGCTCTGATCTACATGATCCCGTTGTTCGTCGTCATTTTCAATTCCTTCCGTTCATTGCCGGAAATCGCCGCCAACGGCCTGATCGCCTTTCCGCGCAGCTTCAATTTCGATGCCTGGGGCCGGGCCTGGAGCACCCATTGCATCGGCGGCACCTGCGAAGGCATGAAGCAGAATTTCTACAACTCGTTGTGGATGACCATTCCGGCCACGATCATTTCCACCGCCTTAGGTGCACTGAACGGCTATATCCTGAGCAAATGGCGGTTTCGCGGCTCGGAAGTTTTGTTCACCTGCATGATGTTTGGCGTCTTCATACCGGGGCAACTGGCGTTGTTGCCGTGGGCTTTTCTGCTGGGCAAGATCGGACTGGCGGGAACGGTCTATGGCCTTATCCTGGTGCATTGCATCCAGGGCCTGTCGTTCACCACGCTGTTTTGCCGCAATTTCTACGTCAATATCCCCGACGATCTGGTCAAAGCGGCCCGCATCGACGGCGCTGGATTCTGGCGGATTTTCTACCGGATCATCCTGCCGATCTCGCCGCCGATCCTGATCGTCACGGTGATCTGGCAATTCACCGGCATCTGGAACGAATTCCTGTTTGGGGTGGTGCTGACCTCCGGCAACGACCAGCCAATAACGGCGGCGCTGGTCGCACTCTCGGCTGCTGAACAGGCGGTGCGCGAATACGATGTGATGAGCGCCGCCGTGCTGATCGGTGCCCTGCCGCCGCTGGCACTGTATTTCCTTGGCGGCAAGTATTTTGTCCGTGGCCTGACCCAAGGCGCAATCAAATGAAGGCCCAGACATGTCGACATTGACCATCAACAACATCCGTAAATCCTTTGGCGCAGTGGACGTGCTGAAAGGCATCAATCTGGAAGCAAAGTCCGGCGAATTCGTGGCACTTGTCGGACCATCCGGCTGTGGGAAATCAACGTTGTTGGCCATAATTGCGGGCTTGGAAAAATCGACGTCGGGGGAAATCTACATCGGGGAAAGGTTGGTGAATTCGGTTGCACCAAAGGACCGCAATATCGCAATGGTGTTCCAGTCTTATGCCCTTTACCCGACGATGACGGTGCGTGAAAACATGATGTTCGGCATGGAAAGTCGCGGCGTGCCGAAACCGGAACGCGAAGTGACGCTCAAGCGCGTTTCGACCCTGCTGCAGATCGAAAACCTGCTGAACCGCAAACCCGGCCAATTGTCGGGTGGCCAACGCCAGCGCGTGGCCATGGGGCGTGCTTTGGTGCGAAATCCGGATCTGTTTCTGTTTGACGAACCTCTTTCCAATCTTGACGCCAAACTGCGCGTTGATATGCGCACCGAGATCAAGAAATTGCACCAAAAGGTCGGCAAGACGACGGTCTATGTCACCCACGACCAAGTTGAGGCAATGACCCTGGCCTCGCGGATTGCCGTGTTGCACAAAGGCGAATTGCAGCAGTTTGATGAACCGCAGAAGATATACGACCATCCAGCAAATCTGTTTGTCGCAGGGTTCATGGGTTCACCTTCGATGAATTTCATTCCGGCGAAAGTCTCAGAATCAAATGGCGTTCTTTCGGTTGATTTCGCCGGTGCCGATGGAAAAAAAATCAGCTTGGCGCTGTTGAAAACCAAAGGTGTCGTTGCCGGAGCAAGCGTCATTGTCGGGATCCGCCCGGAGCATCTAAGTCGCGGCGAAGGCAAAGCGCAGATTGGCCATGCCAACTTTTCTGCCCCTGTCGAAATTGTCGAACCCACAGGCGCTGAAACGATTGCGATGATGCGGGTCGCGGACAAGGAATTGGTTGGACGGTTCCCTCCGGCCAAAGCCCCCAAAATGGGCGAGACGATTGATCTATCCGTCGATATGCAACAAATTTGCCTGTTTGATCCAGTCACCGAAAGGCTGATTGCGTAATGCTTTCGCCGGGCGAGTTCGCCTCCTATCCCAGTCTGAAAGGACGTGTGGTTCTTATTACCGGCGGAGCTTCGGGTATTGGTGCCGACATGGTGCGGGCTTTTGATGCGCAAGGCGCAAAAGTCGCGTTCATCGACATCCAGGATGACGTTGCGACGATGTTGGCAGCCGAACTTGGCGACCGGCCGCTGTATCGGCATTGTGACGTCACCGATCTGACGGCGCTGAAAACCTGCGTCGGCGAAATCGGCGCGGCGCTTGGTCCTATTGGTGTGCTTGTCAACAACGCCGCCAATGACGACCGGGAAGAGATTGACGACATCACCGAAGCTTACTGGGATCGCTCGCAAGCGATAAATCTGCGCCCGCATTTCTTTGCCGCCCAGGCCGTGCGTTCGCAAATGCGCCAGCTTGGCGGCGGCTCGATCATCAATTTTTCGTCGATTTCCTACCGGTTCGGGGCGGATAAAATGCTGCCTTATGCCACCGCCAAATCCGCAATCGTTGGTTTGACCAAAGCGCTGGCGCGGGGCCTTGGCGGCGACAATATCCGGGTGAACGCGATTGAGCCGGGTGCGGTTATCACCCAGCGCCAGCGGCAACTTTGGTATCCAACAGAACAGGCGGTGCAAGGGATGGTCGAACGCCAGATCATCAAGAAGATATTGCTCGGTGATGAAGTGGCGCGTCTGGCCTTATTCCTGGCCTCTGACGACAGCCGGATGATCACCAAACAATCGCTTGTCGTTGACGCGGGAATGTCGTGATGGCCAACAGCATTTTCCATACCGGACTGAACCCCTATGGCCTGACCTATCACCTTGGCCTGCAAGGGCGCGGCACTGCCAGGGCGAACCCAAAAGCGACCGGCCTGGAAGGCTTCATCGCTTTGGCAACCGAACTGAACGCCAAGACTTTGGAGATTTTCGATCCGTGGCTGGCTGCGATGTCAGACGCCGAACTGACCGCATTGGCCGGTCGGCTGAAGGCGTTGCGAATGACGCCGGTCATCAGCGCCGGCTTGAACATGATGGGGCCGATGGATTCGGCGCTGCGCTCGGCACGTATTTTGGGTGCCAAGACCATTCGCCTGGGTCTTAGCCCAGTGCTGGAGGGCAGCCGCAATGCCTGGGGGGCGAAGTGGGGCGAACTCAACATTTCTATTCGATCCGCATTGGCGGAATGGGCACCGATTGCGCAAAAGGCAGGCGCAACGCTCGCCATCGAAAACCATCAGGATTTCACCAGCCAGGAACTGGTGGAATTCTGCCAAGAGGCCGGCCCTTCCGTGGGTATTTGCTTTGACACCGGCAATACTTTTCCGGTCTGCGAAGCGCCAATGGATTTCGCGGCCCGGATCGCGCCTTTGGTCCGCCATGTGCATCTGAAAGACTACCGCGTGCAGTGGAGCGACGAGGGTTACCTGCTGATCCGTTGCGCCATCGGTGACGGGGCGGTGCCCATTCGCGAAATTCATGACCTTCTTGCGGCGCAACACCAATCGTTGACCGCCGTGTTGGAACCGGGTGCGTTGGACGCCCGCCACATCCGCTTCCTCAACCCCGACTGGTGGATCGGCTATCCGCCCTCCAGCGGCCAATCATTGGCCGCCGCGCAA
This sequence comes from Paracoccaceae bacterium, assembly GCA_031369165.1. Classification (GTDB taxonomy): domain Bacteria; phylum Pseudomonadota; class Alphaproteobacteria; order Rhodobacterales; family Rhodobacteraceae; genus JANMOK01. The sequence goes on along the minus strand of JANMOK010000003.1, from coordinate 2,651 downwards.
AAAGCTGCCCGCGTGAACCGCCTGCCCGATGATGCCGATTTCCGCACGCCCTGGGAAAAGGGCGAGGACGCGACCTTGGAGCAATACGAACTCGAGATGATCCGGAAAAGCGCCGCCAATATGCGTGCAATTGGCTTGATGTAAGGAGAAAGCGATGCCCAAGGAACTTGCAGGTCTAATTGCCTTCGTTACCGGTTCGGGCCGTGGTCTTGGCAATGTCATGGCCAAAAGATTGGCCGAACTTGGGGCCGATGTGGCCGTTCACGACCTTAGCCAGACGGCAACTTCGAAATATGGCGAAGCCGCCAGCCTTGACCAGGTGGTGGCCGAGATCGAGGCCATGGGCGTGCGCTCGGTCGGTGTCACCGGCAATATTGGCGACCCGAAAGCGGTCGCCAAGATGAAGGCGGATATCGAAGCCAAACTGGGCCAAGTGCAGATATTGGTCAATTGCGCCGGGGGGGATATTGGTGCCACGGGCAACAAGCCAAACCCGAATGACGCGCTCAATATCTCGTTTGAAGACATTCAGGTTTTGACCAACAACAACCTGATTGGAACCATGCTTGTCTGCCAGGCGTTCGTGCCGCCAATGGTCAAAGCTGGCAGCGGATCGGTGATAAATATCGCTTCCGCGGCCGCACATTTGGGCTGTTCGCCCGAAGTGGTGTATTCGACGCTGAAAGCTGCAGTGGTGCATTATACCCGCTGCCTTGCCAAGGAACTGCTGAATGACGGCGTGCGCATCAACGCCGTCAGCCCCGGACCCAGCAAGACGGCGCGCTTTCAGGCAACGCGTGTCGTTGACCCCGTGAAAATGGATTCAACCAGCAAAAGCTTTCAGCGCTATGCCGAACCCGCCGAAATTGCCGATGCAGTGGCGTTTCTGGCCGGGCCACGAGCGAAATTCATCAATGGCCAAGTTATCCGCGTTGACGGCGGAATCACGCTTTTTCCGGGGTGAGCCTAGATGTTTTCTGAGGTATAAACTTCAAAAGGCAGGATTATTTGAGGTAAGGTTTTGTTGGGCTCATCGGTTGCCTTAACCATGGCCTCAACAGTCAACCGCGTCATTTCCTTTAGTGGATGGGACAAAATCATCTTTAGCACACCATCAATCAGACCTGCCCGCGTCTGGTCCGTCAGCTCATAGCCAACCGCAACGACGCGTCCGCTCGCCTGGTGGTCGCGCATCGCCTGCATAACGCCGGTTATGCCACCGCCTGAAATGCACAGGCCAACCAAATCTTTTTCACGTGTCAACAGATTTTGACTTATTTCACCGGCAAAGCGCCGGTCCTCAAAACTGCTTTGCGGCTCCAGCATTTGAAACTCCGGCGCGTGTTCCCGAAAATACGAACGGAAGCCGATTTCATTCAGTTCTTGTGACCGATAGCGATGGTTGCCGACGATGAATCCAACTTTGCCCGGCGACTTGCACATGTTGGCAATTGCCCATGCTGCCGTGCGTCCGACCTTCCAGTTATCCAGTCCCACATAGCCAACTCCGCAGGGTGCGGTCAGTGCCGAAATCAATGCAAAAGTTGCTACGTTTTGCCCGTGCAATCGTTCGATTGCCTGTGTCACGCGCGGATGTTCGGCGGCAACCACAGCAAGGGCATCAACCTTTTCGCCCATTTTCAACATGTGTTTGGAAACCGATTCTGGCGACAGGTCTTCAAGAAACTCCACCTTCGGCGTTACGCGCGCCGATTCAAAACTTTTAGCAGCTTCCGACAACGCCTTGCCAATTTCTTGATAGAATTGGCGGTTGGATTGCTGCAACAGAAAACCAAGTGTCCGCGCTGGTTTATCAGTGCCCAAACGCTGCCTGATGACGGGCGTCGCGTAAAACCCAATCTTTTCTGCGGCTTGCAAAACTTGGTTTGCAGTCGCAGGTTTGACGGGAGAGCGCGCGTTTAACACCCGGTCAACGGTCGAAGCGCTGACGCCCGCGGCCATTGCGACGTCGGCAATTGTCGGTCGGCTCATTGGCCCGCCATTTTGCTAGGTCCTTTCATTTCGATGGCTAAGTTGCTGATGCTTTTTGACAGATACCTGTCAACTTTAAGACAATTATCTTTCATTTTGAACAGAATTATTTGATTAGTAGCAGAGCTACCCGAGATGTAGTCAGCAAAGGAAGAAATCGGAGCGTCCAAATCCTGAAAACCGGGCGACGCGCCGGTTGGCGAATTTGGCACCGCTACTCACCCTGTGATAGCCGCTAACGTCCCGCAGCACCTGACCGGCTTCTGGGCCGGTCTTTTCGCCATTCAATGTTAAGGATCACGACATGGCCGCGCAGAGGAAATTTCAGATCGCCGTTTTCGGTGCCGGACGTATTGGCAGCGTTCACGCCAAAAACATCGCCGAACACGAGGAAAGCCAAGTCAAATACATCGTCGACCCATTTCTGGAGGGCGCTGCGAAACTAGCCAGCCGGGTTGGTGCCACTGTCGCGACAGAAGCAGCCGCGCTCAACGACGGTGACATAGCAGCCATCGTTGTCGGCACGGCCACGGACACGCATGCGGAACTGATCGAAAAAGGCCTGAAGGCCGGCAAGGCAGTTTTTTGCGAAAAGCCGATCGATCTTGACATGAAGCGGGTGCAAGACGTGATGGCGACCGTCAACGCTGCCAAAACCC
>JANMOK010000401.1:0-4515 GCA_031369165.1 Paracoccaceae bacterium | reverse complement strand
GTGACATGTCCGAGTTGACGAACTCGGTGATGGTTTCCATCATCGCGCCGCGATACTTTTGCAAAACCGTCATGTTGTGTGCCATTGAGCGCACCAGGGTGCCGGCCTCGACCGAGGCTATCAGATCAGCATGGGCGAATTGCTGGCAGGGGTTGAAGCCGGATGACAGGTCAACGTCCATGCGGGCCGGGATCGAGCCTTTTTCGATGTTGAACACGGTCTGGAATTCCGGCGACAGAATCGTCGACGCCAGCAAACGCTGCCCGTCAATGTAATCCTGATCCTTCTGCTGGAAAAACACCACCGAGTCCGAGTTCAGGATGAAGCCCGGTTTGCCCCAGTCGGTCGGTGCCTGGGCGCAGACGATGTCGGTGCCCGGGTTGAAGCCTGCGGCTTTCAGCACGCCGATCTCCCAGTCGCCCATGATGAAGAAAAGCGCGTCGCCGTTGGCCATCATGTTGGAAGCGGTGTCATAGTCACGGCCAGCAATCGCCGGGTCCATGTATTTGGTGACCATCAACTGCATTTGCTCAAAGGCTTTGACCATGCCTTCGGAGCGCAGGGCCTCGACGTCGCCTTCGACAAAGGCTTTGCGGAACAGGTCTGGGTCTTGGCCATAGACGACGACTTCGAAGGTCGTCGCGTCAGTCCAGTCAGCGGAAAGGTGGGCGAGGCAGATCTTGCCTGCCGTAATCGCCAGTTCGCAAGCGGCGTTGAAATCGGCCCAGGTTTTCGGCAGCTCGGTCACACCCGATGCTTCCATCGCCGCCTTGTTGCCCCAGATCCAGTTGATCCGGTGGATGTTCATCGGCGCGGCAATCCAGCTTCCGGTCGGCTTCATAACCGGCAGCAGTTCGGGGGCAACGATAGTATCCCAGCCTTCGGCAGCGGCCAGTTCATCAAGGTTTGCGGTCATGCCGGTTTCGTTCCATTCGGCAATTTCCGGACCTTTAAGCTGAACGGCAGCCGGGGCATTGCCGGCAACCACGTCGGCGCGCAATTTGGCCAGAGTGTTGGCGGTGTGCCCAGCAATGGCGGTCTGCTCCCACGTGCCGCCAGCGGCAGTGAACATCTCGCCCAGTTTGGCAATGGACGCAGCATCCGAGCCGGTAGCCCATTGATGCAGCATCAAGGTTTTTGGTTCGGCAAAGGCCGAGCCAGACAACAGCAAACCGGCCGCAAGACCGATTCCGAATGTCGTTTTGAAGTTCATTTAGTCCTCCCTGTGGCAATGACGGGCACAAGCCCCCCGGCACTCGCCTTTAATGATTTTTCCCCGGCGGCAAATTTTCCTTGTGAACGGGATGAATTAGTTCTTCCATGAACTTATTGCCCTGTCAACGAAATCGAGTGTTCAAACCCGATGCGCGTCGCAGAATTGAAGTCATTCCTGGAATCGCAGTCTTCGGCCACGCCGACGGGTAGGATTGTGCGTGTCTTAAGCGAACGCGGACCTTCCAGTGCCGTGCAAATCGCAAGGATCACTGGCCTCGCCAAATCGACCGTCTCCGCCACGATGTCCGAACTGCGCAGATCGGGAATGGTGATTGAATCCGAAGTCGAAAGCCAAGGCAAAGGCGTTGGTCGGCCCGCCACGTTATTGTCTCTCAACCCCGAAGCGGGCACCTGCATAGGCGTGCATCTTGGCTTTGACGAAGTTCGGGTGATGGTCGCGGATGTATCGCACGCCGTTATCAAAGAGACGCAAGTTCCAATGAATGCCGACTATACGCCCGAGCAAACCTTGGCTGCCTTGCCTGATGCAATTGCCGATATCTATCGCGCCCACAAATTGTCCAGAACGGCCATTTTGGGATTGGGCGTTGCCGCATCTGGCCCGGTCAACCCAGTCAACGGCAAAGTCATGCGCTCCAGTATTCTGCCAGTTTGGGCTGGCGTCGATTTACGGGCAATATTTGGCAAGGTCATCAACCAACCGGTGTTTGCCGACAACGAAAGCAACTGCGCCGCCTTGGCCGAGATGATGTGGGGTGCCGCGCAGGGATTTGACGATTTTCTGCTGTTCAAAGTTGATCTGGGTGTTGGTGGCGCATTGGTTTCGCAGGGAAGGGTATTGACCGGCATCGCCGGTGGCGCGGGCGAATTTGGCCACATGACCATCGACCCGAATGGTCCGCTGTGTCGCTGTGGCAATCGCGGGTGCTTAGAGCTTTATGCCAGTTTCAACGAACCATTGCGGCAAGCTTCCAAGGTATTCGGTCGAGCGATGTCGATGGATGACGTCATGGCGCAGGCCCGCGCTGGCGATAAGGGATGCATAAGATTGATAACGGATACCGCCGAGGCCGCCGGTCGCGGATTGGCAATGTTGGGCACGGTTTTCAACCCTGGCCTTATCGTGATAGGCGGTCGCATGGCTTTGGCGGGCGAACTGTTGCTGGAACCGCTGCGCCGCTCGTTTGACAAGCACACACTGATCAAAAGAAGCGACGTTCCCAACGAAACCGCCACCCAAATTGTCGCCGGCATATTTACCGAAAACGATTCTTGCCTTGGTGCGATTGGCTTGGTTCTGCGCCATCACGGTCGGCTTTGAATTCGCGGATGTCGGAACAGCATTGCCAGCTTGAATGAAACCAGCTTAACTGGCGTCAGGCATGTTTGTGACACCCATTGGGTCCGTCAAAAAACAGTCACCGAGCCCGACTAGAACAGGCTCGCAATCTTAGGGAGTGTAAGAATGATAAATCGAAAATCCACGACAGTTGCAGCCACCATCGCAGCGCTGCTGGGATCGACGGCACTGGCATTTGCCGATGCGCATATGGCCGAACTCGAGGCCGCTGCAATTGCCGAAGGGCAGTTGACGACGATTGCTCTGCCGCATGATTGGTGCGGTTATGGAGCGGTCATCGAGGGCTTCAAGGCCAAATATCCGGGCATTACCGTCAACGAATTGAACCCGGACGCGGGGTCTGCCGACGAAGTTGAGGCGATCAAGGCCAACAAGGACAATACCGGCCCGCAGGCCCCCGACGTGATCGATGTCGGTCTGTCATTCGGCCCGTCGTCGAAAGCCGAAGGCTTGATCCAGGCTTACAAGGTTTCCACCTGGGATTCGATTCCCGACAGCGCCAAGGATGCCGATGGTTTCTGGTATGGCGACTATTACGGCGTGATGTCGCTGATTGTGAACAAGGATCTGGTGGCGAATACGCCAGCCGACTGGGCCGATCTGTTGAAGCCGGAATATGCGGGCCAAGTTGCGCTGGCCGGTGACCCGCGCGCCTCGAACCAGGCGATCTTAGCCGTGCTGTCGGCGGGCCTCGCCAATGGCGGGGCTGCTGGTGCCGAATCTGGGGCGAAGGGCCTGGAATTCTTTGCGGCAATGAACGCGGCGGGAAACTTCGTTCCTGTCATCGGCAAAGCCGGAACCCTGGCGCAGGGCGCAACGCCGATTGTGGCGATGTGGGACTATAATGCGCTTGGTGCCAAAGACACGCTGGCAGGCAATCCGCCGGTTGAAATCGTGATCCCGACATCGGGAACATTGGCCGGCGTTTACGTGCAGGCGATCAGCGCTTTTGCGCCGCATCCAAGTGCCGCCAAACTTTGGATGGAGTATCTCTATTCCGACGAAGGCCAGTTAGGCTGGTTGGCCGGCTATTGCCACCCGATCCGCTTTAACGACATGGTGGCGCGTGGCGTGGTTCCGCAAGATTTGCTGGATAAATTGCCACCGGCCGCGGGCTATGAAGCCGCCTATTTCCCGACGCTTGACGAAGTTAATGCCAATAAGACGGCGGTCGTTGAAGGCTGGGATGCGGTTGTAGGTGCCAACGTCCAGTAAGTGATTGAAAGCCCCGGCGGGATCAACCTGCCGGGGCTTTTTGTTATGGAACCCCAGCCCGCTCGTGCGCGTCGGAATCTCTCTTGGGCTTGGCTCGGGATAGTGCCGTTTGCAGTGTTTGCAGTGTTGTTCCTGATCCTGCCCACCATGAACATCGTGCTCGGCGCTTTCCGAACGCCTGAGGGCGGATTCACCCTTGAAAACCTCTGGGGATTGAACAAGCCGTCGATCCGCGCGGCTTACTGGATATCAATCAAAATCAGTATGGCATCAGCGCTGCTTGGCTGTCTGGTTGGTTTTGGCGTCGCGGCGGCTGTGACCCGCGGCGGTCTGCCAAAATGGATTCGTTCGCCTTTGCTGACGTTCTCTGGGGTCGCCTCGAATTTTGCCGGGGTACCACTCTCCTTTGCGTTCATCGCGACGCTCGGTCCGCTTGGCATCGTTACGGTGTTTCTGAAAACCCAGTTCGGTATCAACCTGCGCGAGATGGGTTTTAATCTTTTGTCCTTCTGGGGACTGACGCTGACCTATCTGTTTTTCCAGATACCGCTGATGATCCTGATCATCACCCCGGCGCTCGACGGCTTGAAACGCGAATGGAAAGAGGCGGCGTCGATCCTTGGGGCAACCGGGTTTCAATATTGGCGCATGGTGGCACTGCCGATCCTGTTCCCGTCGTTTCTTGGCACGTTCGCCTTGTTATT
>JANMOK010000383.1:0-11533 GCA_031369165.1 Paracoccaceae bacterium | reverse complement strand
AGCCGAGATGGTGATAACACCCGTGATCGTCGGGTCTTTCAGCAGCGTCGCCTTGATCGCTTCAGCAACCGCAGTCGGGTCACCAAAAGCCGATGCAGGCAGCGGCAATTGGTTGGAAACGCCGCCTTCTGGCGTGATCCCATCCGACACGCCACGGCAACGGTCTTCAAGGTTCTGCGCACCTGGGACGGTGTTGACGCAGATCACGTTTTTCATGCCATGCGAGCCGAAATAAGCGCCAGCAGCCAAGCCAGCCGGATATTCTTCGTTGCCGATATAGTTGATCGCGCCCAGTTCCTTGGCTTTATCGCCACCACCGGAGTTGTACAGCATCACCGGAATACCGGCATCCATTGCTGCTTTGATGGCTTCGTCTTGCGAATCCGGCACCCAATTTGGCACGGCGATGACCGAGGCACCCTGCGAGATTGCGGTGCGAACCAAGTTGGCCGCGTCGCCGCCGATGTTGTCATAGGTTTGCAATTGCAGATAGTTCACCGTGCCGCCATGCGCCGAAACAACCAAAGCTGCGTCGTCGATGCCTTTTTTGACTTTGGCAAAGAACGGATCGTCCGATTTGCCGCCGACAACGGCAATCGTAACCCCTTGCGCCAGAACCGCCGTCGCGCCAAACGCCATGACCGATGCCAGAAGCGCGGCCTTGAGATAGTGTTTCATTTTCAGTCTCCTCCTCGTTGCCGCCGTTGGGCGGATTCAAAGTTCCTTTGAATTCTTTTAACGCCCCGCGTTCATGCGAGCCTTCTTGCGTTCAAACCGGGCGTCCATCTGCGCTTCACCCGCTTTGCTGCCGTCGTGCCATGTGCCAAACCAGCGATCGAGCGGCACCATTCCGTCGCCGTAATTCACCTCGAAATACTTGTGGTGCAGGTAGTGGGCATAGGCATGCGAATCGACCGCCGTTTCGCCAGCTTCGATCTTGTCGAAACCGACATGGCCAACCACGGCGCCGGTGCCGGTAACCTGCAAGTGGTAGAGCATCAGCAGGGGATGTGACGGCAATACCAAATGGATCAGGATATCGGACCAGTACAAAAGATGTTCGACCGGGTGCATCGACAGTGACGACCACGGGCTGGGGTTGAGCGAGTTGTGATGCACCGAATGCACCCATTTATACAGGAAAGGTGTGTGGATCAGGCGATGGATGCAAAAGAAATGCGCTTCGTGAAACAGCGGAATGACCAAGCCCAGCAGGATTAGCGCCCAAGGGTGTTCCGCGAACGTCGTCCAAGGCCCCCAGCCATGCGCCCATGCATAGAGCATGCCCACTTCATAGGCCGACCAGACCGGCACGCCGGTGCCAAAGCAGCGGATCATGTTGTCGATATTCTGACTTTTGAACATGAACACGTCCGACTTCTTGTCGGCCGGGAAAATTGCATTGAACTTGAAACGGTTTCCCTGTTTGCGCTGGATGTACAGCCGCAGTTCCAACAAGCCATAGACGATGAAAACAATGGCCGAATTGCGCAGCCAGATATAGGTGATCCATTGCCAGTCCAAGCTTTGCAGCGTTGCTTTGGACGGGGTCAAAAAGGTCCACAAGACCAAGGCAATGCCCATGAACAGCACGTTCCAGGGCAGAAAATAGCTTGGCAACCAACGCAGGAACTTTATTGGCTTTGGCGGCCAAGTCAGAATTGGCGCAACTTCCAAGGCGGCATTTGGCGAATAATCGCCCCGCTTGTTGCGCGTACCTGAATTTAGATCATCCATCACCCGTCGCCCTCAAATCAGTCATTTGCCGCCCCTGGGCGGTGTTGCGCTGAATTCCCATACCGTTGACCAAGTTTTTGGTCATTTCATTTCAAGCAAAATGGCGCATTTTCCTTCATTTGCAGCAATACTGTCAGACACATGAATGACAGATTCTTTCTTTTCATGCCGGTGTGCTACGCGCTGTTTTTTTTGGCAGGGATTGCTGGAGGCCACTATCGCAGCTTGACATATTGACGCAGCAGCATTGTTGATTGAAAACAATCATTGCGCTGTATTCGGCGCAGTGTGTTGGTGGTTAAGGGTTTGAAAAAATGAATAAAAGTGATAAAAGTCAACGAGTCACTTTGGGCGAAGTCGCGTTTCGCGCCGGCGTTGGCAGCGCCACGGTTGACCGGGTCATCAACGAACGCGGCAATGTCAGTGACGCGGTTCGGCACCGGGTGCTGCAGGCGGCACGCGAACTTGGCTTGAAACGTCTGCTGCCCCTCAGCCATCACAGCATGATTCAGATCAATGTCATCCTTGCCCGCCCGGATCTGCCGCTAATTCACCGGATGGGCATTGAGTTTCGACGTATGGCCTTGCGGATGGATCGCTCGGTAGTGATCCATCGCACCTTGTTGGCGGATGAATCGCCCGCAGCGATTGCCAGCGCCTTGCTGCACAGTAAATGTGACGCTGCCATAGTCTATTCTCAGGATCATCCGGTAATTCACGACGCAATCGCCTATCTTGCTGCCCGAGATAAACCCGTGGTGACGATGATCTCGGATTTACCGGGTTCTCAACGTCTCGCCTATGCCGGCACCGATCACTACAAGGCCGGACGCTCGGCAGGATATTTCCTGCGTCACATGTCTCAACCGGGCAAAGTAATCATCTTGTGCAATCATCTTGGGTTTCAGTCCCATGCACAACGCGTCGACGGTTTGACCGACCATTTGGCCGCGTTCGCTCCAGACTTTGAGGTCGCCCGGATCGTTGAGGGTGGTGACGATCCAATCCGATCGGAGGCCCGTCTGAAAGATGCCTTTCACGGCCATCCGGACGCCATCGCAATTTGCAATTTCGGTGCTGGCAATCGCGGCGTCGCTGCCGCCATTCGCGCCGATATTTTGCGCAAACGGCCAATTTTCATTGGCAATGAGTTGACCAAATTTACCCATCAATATCTGCGCGAAGGCATAATGACGCTGGCAATTGACCAAAGCCCGGAATTACAAGCGCAGTTCGCCATCGACGTGTTGTTGAACCGATTTGGCTTCGCTGGTGCAACCCACGTGACACCGCCCTATGTCTCTACAGTTCCCATCGTGTTGTATGGGTCAGAAAATCTGCCCGACTCAATTCCAGAGTGATCCAAACCCTAACCAGTGCGCGCCATTGCAAAAAATGCCCGAGGCAATCGATTTTCTATTCCCGCAACCAAAGCTGCATCGGATTTGACCCTCGATTGCACCATAGATAATAGGGGACGGCGGTCAAAGCGCTGCTTTTTTCCGGCGGTCGCTTGGTGCGGTACAGAGTGATTCCCCATTTATTCAGATCGATGACCCTGCCGTCGGCCCTTACAACATTGATCCCACCGAACAATTCAGCGCGCCATTCGCTGGTCAATGCAGCTGCGGGTGGCAGCGAAACAAACTGCACCGGTGCGTCGTTGTCGTGCTGTTCAAGGCAATAGACCAGCGGCCCCCTTTTCAGCGCCACGCGACCGACGTCATGGCGCACATTGGGATGGGCATAAAGACGGGCAACTTCCATCGGCAAAGACAGGGTAACCTTGTCGCCTTGTGACCAAAGCCGGTGGATTTTCAGATAGCCACGCTCAACCTTCGCGTCCACAGGCGCACCGTTCAAGCGCACCACGGCACCTTTGGCCCAGCCCGGCACCCGCAGCGCCAAGGCAAACGCCGCACAGCCCAGCGGTTCAACCTTAATGCCGATCTCGCCCGACCACGGATAGTTCGAGGTTTCGCACAAATGCACTTTGCCGCCAGCTACCGCCAAGGTGGTTTCGCTGCCGCCATACAGGTGCATCGCAATTTCAGTGTCGGACACCGAATAAAAATATCCGGCAACCGAGGCAACCAGCCGCGCCACGTTCATGGTGCAGCACGGGCAGGGGTGCCAATCCCATCGCTGGTGACTGCCGTCGCTTTCCAGCTTGTTCTCATAAAAATAGTGCGTGCCCGCGTGGCTTAATCCTGCAAGGCAGGTGTTATACAGCGCCGTTTCCAAAATATCGGCGTATTGGCCGTCGAGGTTCAGGTTCAGCATGCGCCTGGCCCAAAACACCATGGCAACCGAGGCGCAAGTCTCGGCATAGGCAGTGTCGTTGGGCAGGTCATAATCGCGGGTAAAACCTTCGTTGGAGGCCGCAGGTCCAAAACCGCCGGTCACATACATTCGGGTGCTGATGACATCGGTCCACAGGGTTTCACAGGCTTTTTGCAAGGCATCGTCGCCCAGTTCGGCGGCCAAGTCGGCCATGGCCGCGTACATATAAAAGGCGCGCACTGCGTGGCCGACAACCTTGGCCTGTTGGCGAACCGGCAGGTGCGACTGGTTATATTCATAGGTTTTTTGAATGAAGCTTTCGGCTGTTTCGCCGCGATTTTCGCGCTCCTGGTCAAAATAATGCGGCAGCGCCCCGCGTTCGTTGATGAAATAGGTCGCCAGGTCCAGATACTTGTCAATTTTGGTGACGTGATAAAGTTTGACCAGCGCCAACTCAATTTCCTGATGACCGCAATACCCGCGTTTCTGACCGCTTTCCGGGCCAAAGGTCGCGGCGATATGGTCCATGTAGCGTATCATGATTTTCAACAGCCGATCACGGCCGGTTGTTTGGAAATACGCAACCGCGCCTTCCAGCAAATGCCCGGCGTTATAAAGCTCGTGGTTATCGCGCAGGTTGGTCCAGCGGTTTTGCGGCTCGCGCTCCAGATACCAGCAATTGAGGTAACCGTCGGGTGACTGCGCCTTGCCCAGATCGTCTATGATGCTTTCTATCTGGGCTTCGATGGTTGCATTGCGCCGATGTGACAAGGCGTAACTGGCCGCCTCGATCCATTTTCCGATATCGCTGTCCCAGAAAATTTGCGTGGTGAAATTGTGCTTGTTCAACGGCAGCCGAAGTGGGGGCACCGGTTTTGGCAGTTTCAAACTTTCCAGCATGTCGTATTTGGCCAGTTGATCGTGCTGACTGGGGATGGTGCGGGTCAACACCGTTTCCAACCGTTCGCCCCAAAACGGTCCGGTTATCTTGACGTCGCTAAAATTCACGGATGAATACCGGCGCATTTCTACCTCGTTTGTTTTTCATGTGCCGATCAAGCTTGTGACTCCTTGGCCATGCTGTCCCAAACAACACCAAATTGCCGTCATGAACAAATAGCGATTGAGCTAGCGAATTCGAGTTCGTAATTTCCCGACTTCGGCCTGGCGGCCCTCAAGTGCGCTCGGCATCATTCAAAAAGGCAAGCTCGTGGCAAGCGACACCGGCAAAAACCCAACCGAAATGCTGCAACAAATCTGGTGGGCCGGGGTGCGGGCCGTTGATGGCCACGCTGCGGTGCTGCGCAGCCTTGCCCAAAAGCCGATCGCCAAACCGGACCAAATCATTGCCGTTGGCAAGGCCGCCGTCGCTATGGCCGGGGCCGCCGTTGAAACCTTCGGTCCAGTTCCAACGCTTGCGATAACAAAATTCGGCCACGCAACGCCAGGCGTGCCGTTCGAAGTTTTTGAGGCAGCGCATCCGGTGCCCGACCAAACCAGCCTTGCCGCCGGGGCACGGTTGTCGGCGGCAGTCGCAAATTGCGGACCAAAATCACACCTGTTGTTGCTGGTTTCCGGTGGCGCATCCGCGCTGGTTGAATCGCCGATTCCCGGTATTTCACTGGCTGACATCATCACCTTGAACCGCCGCTTGCTGGCATCCGGCCACGACATCGCCAGCATGAACGCCGAGCGGAAACGGATTTCAAACATCAAAGGCGGCGGCTTGCTGGCGCAGTTTGGCGGCGCCCGCGTCACTGTTGTGGCAATCTCCGACGTGCAGGGCGATGCGATTGCCACCATCGGTTCGGGAATTGGCGACTGCCCGAAAGACGTGACCTTCGCCGTGGAAACCCGGATCGTTGCCAGCAACGCCGTTGCCCGCGAAGCCTGTGCGCAGCAGGCGCAATTAATGGGCTTGCCGGTCATTTCGAACGCGGAAACGCTGTATGGCGATGTCAGGCTGGTCGCCGCGAACTTGGCTGCGGTTTTGCAAAGGTCTGCTGGCGGCGTCTGCATTTGGGGCGGCGAGCCAACGGTGATTTTGCCCGCCAAGCCCGGCAACGGCGGTCGCAATCAGGCGCTGGCGCTGCTGCTGGCCCGCGAAATTGCCGGTCGCCAAGGCGTGACAATTCTGGTCGGCGGCACCGATGGCAGCGACGGGCCAACCCTTGCGGCAGGCGCCATTGTCACCGGCGCGACGTGGGGTGAACCGAACGGCACACAAGCACTGGACAGCGCCGACAGCGGCAGTTTCCTGGGGCAGCAGTCGGCGTTGTTCACCACTGGGCCTACTGGAACCAACGTGATGGATATCGCTGTTGCGCTGCTGGATTGAGGGGTCGGCCGTGCGGGACCTAACCGGCAACGGCAAATAGTTAATTTTTGGAAAGATGTAGTTTTCAAACCGTCAAAAGACGCCCGAAAACAGCCGTTTTACCCCCCAAAGTGCCCAAAAACCCGCATGGATTTTGCCATTAACTTTTTGCTGAGGCGCGATCGCGGCAACTTCTGGTTGGCGCGGTCAGGATGACCATTTTTCATTGCTTTGCCGAACAATCCACCGTTTTTTCGCGGCGCAGCGGAAATTCCGCGTATTCGGCCACCGCTGGCAGCCCGGCGATTTCCAGCGCGACTTTCCGGCGGATGACCGCGATCAGGTCGCCGACTTCGCCCGCGTGCATGGCGAAAGCGCCCGCCCCGCCGATCACGCAATCCTCGTAGTAGCGGTCGAGGTCAAGGTCGTCGCGTTCGGTCAGATAGCCATAGGGACCGGCATCGGCTACAGAACCGGCAGTGAAAGTCAGCCCGTTGATGGTGATGCCCATTGCCAACACAAAATCGCGCGCCGTTGCCACCGGCGGACCGGCCGAGTTGGGACCGTTGCCGGAAATGTCGATGGTCTGGCGCAGGGCTGTGACCGGGCTCGAGCGGAACTGCGCCGCCGCAAACAACAGCCCCATCGACACCGACGTATGGGTGCCTTCTACTTCTGGCGCTGCCGTCAGCGCCGCCGCAAAAGCCTCGGCGCTGGCCCGGTCGCTGATGATCGCCCACGGCACGGTTACCCATTGTTCCGCCGGACCCGCCCATTCAACATAGGTAACCGCCACTTTTCCGTAGGCGCCGCTGACGATGATCGACAACATATCCGGGTGCCGGAAAGTCGCCGCAAAACCTTGGCGCTGCATCTCCCGTTCTTGCTGATCCATCGAACCAGAAGCATCGCCCGCCAGGACCAGGGCGACATCAACATTGGTTTCCTGCGCCTGGGCTGTGCTGCCGGAAAGAACCAGAGCTGCCGCCATTGCCACCATCGGCCTTGTGTCCATCCTGTCCTCCTGTCGTTGGCAAAAGTCTGCCGTTTCTGACAGGCGACCTGTCAGAGCTTGTCTTTCTTGAATCTTCACACTATGCCTAAATGAACCGGTTCAAAACTAAGAGAATGATACATTGAACCGGTTCAAATGCGAAACTACGCCCAATTCGGCAAGAGTCAAGCCGATTTTTGAACCGGTTTAAAATGGTGAAACACATGCGGGCAAAACTTTCTGATGTGGCCTCGGCGGCTGGAGTCTCCAAGGCAACCGCCTCGAATGTCTTCAGCGCGCCGCAGAAGGTCCGCCCGGAATTGCAGCGACGCGTCAAGGAAGCGGCGCTGGCGTTGGGCTTTGCCGGGCCTGATCCGAAAGGACGCCTGCTGAGTGGCGGCAGGGCAAATGCCATTGCCGTGGTTCCGCCCGGCGACATTGGCATCACCATCGCCTTTCGCCACCCCTATATGACCGAGTTTCTGGCCGGGGTTGCCGACATCTGCGAGGAACATGGCGCTGGACTGCATCTGGTCTCGGGAATCGAAGGGCAAAAGGCAAAGGGCATCCGCAACGCTCTGGTCGATGGATTCATCTTCGGCAGCCTTGAGGAGGCCGACCTGATCGAGCCGTCGCGCCGGGGCCGGGTGCCGTTTGTGCTGATGGATGTTGACGCGGGTCCGGGTGTGAATTCGGTGCGGGTCGATGACCGGGGCGGGGCGCGCCAGGCGGCCCGGCACCTGATTGATCTCGGCCATCGGCATTTCGGTATCGTCACCGTGCTGCGTCACAGCCACCAGCCCCCGGTGTTCCACGGCCCGTCCGAAGTGCATCATCGGCTGATCGGAGGATATCACAATGACCGCGAGCGCTTGGCCGGGGTCGCCGAGGAGCTGGCGACTGTTGGCATTTCGATCAATGAAGTGCCGATTGTCGAGGTTTTCGGAGGCTCGGTTCACGACCCGACATTTGGGGGTGCGACCGTGGGTGTCGCCATGCTGTTGGACAACGCGCCGGAAGCGACCGCCATCATCACCCTGGGCGATACCCAGAATCTTGCTGTGCTTTCCGAAATTCGCCGCCGCAACATCCGGGTTCCACGCGACCTCTCGGTAGTTGGTTTCGACGATCCGCCGCAACTTGCGCTGTTCGAGCCGCCACTGACCACCATCGTCCAGCCCGTCGCCGAAAAGGGCCGCGCTGCCGCCCGCATCCTGTTCGAGGGCGGGCCACCAAAGCAGGTTGTGCTGCCGGTGGAATTGGCGGTGCGGGGATCGACGGCAGTGCCGCGAAAGTGAGGCCATGCGCTTGATGGAATTCATCGGCTTACCAGCGCAACCATGGATCACTGTTGCCTCCGCTCCGTCATTTCCCGCCGCGGCAAACCGCCAGCATCTGCCGCAGGATGCGACACGCGCTTTTTCCGGAAATTAAAACTGTTTGAAGCGCTCCAAAACTGTTGTACAGTCTAATGAAGCGCTTCAATAGACGAATACGCGTGTCTCAGATGGGTGTCAAGAATAATATGAAGCGCTTCAAAAATTGTCGAAGCTTCGTCCGGTGAAGGGGCCGATCCGCCTTTCCGATGTGGCTAAAGCCGCTGGTGTGTCGCTCGGCACGGCCTCCAACGTGTTCAACCGGCCAGATCAGGTACGCGCCGCGATCCGCGACAAAGTCACCGCTGCCGCGACGGCGCTGGGCTATTCCGGCCCCAATCCCACCGGTCGCATCCTGATGGGCGGCAAGGCGCATGCGGTCGGCGTGGTTACCGCCAACCCGCTGGGGTTCTTTTTTTACGATCCGTTCAATCGCGAATTCATGGTCGGATTCACCGAGGTCTGCGCCGCGTACGGGGCCGGGGTCGCCTTGATTTCGGCCCAAGCCGACACGACCGGCGGTTGGGGGGTCGGGACGGCGGTTGTCGATGGCTTCGTCCTGATCGCGCTGGCCGACCCGACCGTGCCGGTCGCGATGGCGAAACGGCGAAACCTTCCCTTCGTCACCGTCGATTTTGCGCTGGGGCCGGAAACCCCGTCGCTGCTTGTCGATGACCGGGGCGGTTGTAAAATGGCGGTCCAGCATTTACTTGGCCTTGGCCACCGCAAATTCGCCATCCTGTCAATTCTGCTGTCCGACGAAAGCCGGAGCGCCGACTTGAGCAAACCGGTGCTGGTCAGCCGCGAACGGCGGCTGGCCGCCACCATTCCGGTTACCCGTGAACGGCTGCTGGGCTATGGCGACGGGCTGACCGAGGGTGGGATTTCCATCGACGATGTGCCGATCATCGAGGTGCAAAAAGGGCCAGGCGGGGCCGAAGTGGCGGCGGCTCTGTTGTTGGAAATTGCGCCTGAGGCGACCGCGATACTAGCGATGGCCGATTATATTGCGTTGGGGTTTCTCGACGTGGCGCGGCGACGCGGCGTCGATGTACCCGGGACGATGTCGGTGGTTGGGTTCGATGGCACTCCGGATGGCGCTTATTCAACGCCGCCATTGACCAGCATCGAGCAGCCCGCGCAGGAAAAAGGCCGCTTGGCGGCGCGGCTGCTGTTCGAAAACGAGCAACCTGGCCATGTCGTGATGCCGGTCCGGTTGCTGGAACGCGGATCAACGGCGCGACCGCGAATTTGAGCGGGCTACGTCTGGTTCAGCAACCTAATCGGAAACTTTGCCCTGATCGCCGCGTCCACTTCCGGCGCAAACAACGCACGCGAGGGCTGTGCCAATATCTCGTTCTTGCGTTTGATCGCCTTGCCCACCAGATCCGGCCGCCCGATCTCGACCCATTCCTTCGGCGAGGTGCGGTCGCCGCAGACGGGGTAGACGTATTCGGTCTGCATCAACGACAGCGTCTGATCCGCGCCCAGATAATGCCCCGGCCCGCCGATGCAGGTGGCGCGCATCACCTCTAAACTCAACGTATCTTCGTTGACTTCGATCCCGCGCACACAGCGCAAAGCCTGACCCAACATATCATCGCCAAGTATCGCGGATTCGTGGCACCAGCCAAGCAGGGACGCATGCATGCCGACAGACTCATAGACCAGGTTCAGCCCCGCCAGCCCGGCCAGCACATTGGAATTCATCTGCTCCCAGCCGGCCTGCATGTCGGGCAATTTGGCGTCGGCAATCCCCGCTGCTGCCCCGCCGGGCAGGCCGTAAAAGCGGTGCATCTGGGCGCAACCGGCGGTCAGCAAAGCCTGCTCGCCGGAACCGCCCGACATCGCGCCGGTGCGCAGGTCGCTCACGAACGGCCAGGTGCCGAAGATCGCCGGGAAACCCGGCGACATCGCGTTGACATAAACGACCCCCGCCAGACATTCGGCCACCGCCTGCACAATCGCGCCGGCGATCGGGGCAGGGGCGGTGGCCCCGGCTTGGCCTGCGGACAGCAGCAAGACCGGCATTCCTTGGCGGATGCATTCTTCCATCACAAGGCAGGCATCGGTGGCAAATTTCATTGGCGGCACGACAAAGCAGTTTGAATTGGAAACAAAAGGCCGCGCCCTCCATGCGGCCTCGGTCCCGGCGACCATGTGCAGCATGTCGAACATTTTCGGCACATAACCGGGTTCAAAGAAACTGGTGCCGACGTGTTTGGTTGTGCCCGCCAAAGACGCATAAAGCGTGTTGAGGTCCATCTCGTAATTGTCGGGAATGTCACGACAAACCATGCAACGCTGGAAGAAATGCACGTTGTCGAGATGGTCGATGATGCGGGACGCGTCGAACAGGTCTTGCACGGTGCTTTCGCGGTAAGTCCGCGTCTCGACATCCGCCACATGCACGGCAGCGCCAGCGGTGCCGTAGTGCACGCGGGTGCCCGAGAGGTGCAGGTCGTGCTTGGGATCACGCCCGTGCAAGGTGATGCCGCGGGCGGCTTTCGCCAGCATGTCCTCGACCAGGGCGCGCGGGAAGCGGATGCGGCCATCGTCGCCCTCAATCGCGCCCGCATCGGTGAGGATTTTGCGGCCGGAATCGGGCGCTTGGCTCAGGCCGATTTGTTCGAGGGCATCCAGCGCAGCTTGGTGGATACGCAGGACGTTCGCCTCAGTGAGGGGTTGGTAGGTGCCGCCTGAAAGCCCCGCACGGACCGGGCGGACGTTATCGGCGAGCGGGGCCGAGCGCAAGGCTTGGCGGGCAGCGCGGCCACCGGAGCGGCGATGGAGGTGTTCGTTCATTATAGGACATTAGCCGAAGGC
>JANMOK010000373.1:0-14433 GCA_031369165.1 Paracoccaceae bacterium | reverse complement strand
GATCAAGGCGCCGTGTTGACTAAGGCCGTGTTGCGCGCCGCGCAGATATTGGGCCTAACCGGCGCGGAATTGGCACAGGTCATTGGCGTTTCGCCTGCCAGCGTTTCACGGCTTCGCAACGGTTTGACGCTGCTGAGCAACGACAAGTCCTTTGAATTGGGTGCGATGTTGGTGCGGGTGTTTCGCTCGCTCGACGCAATTTTGGGCGGCGACAGTGCGGCGCTGCGCATCTGGATGCGGGCAAAAAACTCGGCTTTAGGCGCAGTTCCGGCGGAGCGAATGAAGCGAATTGACGGATTGGTGCAGGTTCTTGGTTATCTGGACGCCCGACGCGCTCCGCTCTGAACTGCGTCCCGCCGCTGGCACAAGCTGGCGTTTGGTCGAAGCGCAGCACCGCATTTCAACCCTGAAACTGGTTGATGGGCTGACAGAACAGGCGGTTCTGGAAGGTATCCTGGAACAGAGTAAACCACTGGTTCCCTCGGAATGTGCGGGGTTAGATTATTTGCTTTCCACGCCATTTCGATATGGAAGTTACCCATTTGGCTCACGCTTTCGACGGCAAGGACTGACGCTGGGAGTTTTCTATTCCAGCGCACGCGCCGCGACTGCCATTGCCGAAACTGCGTTTTATCGCCTGCTGTTTTTCGCCGAAAGTCCGGCGACGCCGTGGCCGGCAAATGCGCTGGAATTCACCGCGATTGAAGTGCGCTACCGGGCGGATTTGGCCTTGGATTTGACGAACCCACCGCTCAGTCGGGATGCAAATAGTTGGCGGCATTTAACTGACTATGCGCCCTGCCAGAGTCTTGCCGATGCCGCAAGGGAAGTTGGATCCGCAATTATTTGTTACAGTTCGGTGCGTGATCCGCTTAACGCAACCAATATCGCGCTTTTGACCTGCCAGGCTTTCACCAAAAAGGCACCTATCGACCGCCAACATTGGCAATTGCATTTTGGCCGAAACGGCGTTGTCGCATTGGGTGACGAGCCCGCAAGGCCGTTGGCATTCGCACCAACCGCCTTTGCCGCCGATCCGCGAATTTCCGCCATCGTCTGGAACAGATAACCACCTTGTGAGTTGAGATGAAGAGACGTGGCGAAATGCTGTGCTATGGTCAACATGACAAAATGTTCAGGAGGTCCGTGATGCGAGCAACAGTTTTCCACTCTGGCATGGTTGCCGCGCTGATTGCGGCGGGCCCCGTCAGTGCCGCCGATGTCGCCCTGATCATTGGCAATGAAGTTTACGAGAACGCCGAAAGCATTGGACGGGTCGAACGCAACCATGACCGGCTGGTCGCCGAATTCAAAAAACAAGGTTATCGCGTGGTGTCGGGCAAGAATCTGAACCGCGAAGACATGTACCAGTTGCTGGCAGATTTTGACGGATTTCTGCCCGATGCGGACAAGGTTGTGGTTTATTTTGCCGGCCATATCTTGAATGCAGGGGACGAAACTTGGTTTGCGCCAACCGATCTGGCCGCCGACAGCCAGGTTGATGTGGAATTCAACGCGCCATCGCTGGGCTTGATTATGGATCTATTGGCCAGTCATCCCGGCCGGGCGGCGATTTTCTTGGGGTCGCCAGAAGAAGGGTTTGAACCAACGGGAGTGTTGGATTCAGGGATTGGCGCGCTGGAGATTCCGCAAGGTTTGTTGGTAATTTCAGGCGATTCTGATGCCGTCTATTCGGTCGTTTCGTCTGATTTTCTGAGCAGCGGCATGACCGTCGCCTCGGCCGTTACGGAAACCGATGAAAATGTTGTCGTTCAAGGGTTCTTATCGCCGGATCTGGTGCTTGCCGGATCGACCGAAAACCCGGTGCCGCCCATTAACCAGACAGCAGCAATTCTTGCCGAGCGAACTTTTTGGGCATTGACCGAAACCGGCGATACGGTGCGCGACTACGAAGATTACCTGCGCCGCTATCCGACAGGCGTATATGTAAAGGTTGCGCAGGCGAGGATTGCCGCGTTGAGCCAGCCGCAGATTGATCCCGTCGAGCAGGCCGAAATTGACCTGGGACTGACGCAGGCCGAACGGCGGCGCATCCAGGAGCAGTTGACGGTGCTTGGGTACAACCCGAGGGGGGTCGATGGTGTATTCGGGCTTGGATCGCGCACCGCAATACGGGCCTGGCAGCGCAACGAACAATTGTCGCAGACCGGTTATCTGACCCGCGAGCAGGTTACGCTGATGGCCCGGCTGGCCAAGATCAGGTCGGACGAAATTGCTGCCGAAGCCGAACGCCAGCGCCGCGAGCAGGCGGCCGCAGATACCGCGTATTGGCGGGCAACCGGTGCCAGTGGCAGGGCCGCCGATTTGCGTGCCTATCTGGCGCGATACCCTGACGGCATCTATGCCGCCGACGCCAATGCTGCGCTGGATCGTATCGAACGCGATGAGCGCGACGGTGCCGAACGCGCCGAGCAAATCGCCTGGGATACGGCACGCTCGGAAAATACAATTCGTTCCTATGAAAGATACCTGGCGGAATATCCGCGCGGCGTATTTGTTGACATCGCCGAAACCCGACTTGCCGCGCTGCGCGGCGCGGACGATGCCGCAGGGGGTCGCGCCGAATTGGAATCGATTGAGGCGAACCTGGGATTGAACCAGGCAAGCCGAACGTTGATTGAACGTCGGCTGAATGCCTTGGGGCACGAACCCGGGACGATCGACGGAACCTTTGACCGCAACACCCGGCGCGCGATTCGGCAGTTTCAGCAAAGCCAGCGGATTGACGTTACTGGATTCCTCAACGCCAATACCGTGCGGCAATTGATCGTCGTGTCAATTCGCTAAGCGCTTCCAACAAAACAAAATGGCCGCGTGAAGGCGCGGCCATCTTCGAATCGGGCAAATGGATTTATCCTTGGCGTGCCTTGAAACGCTTTTGCGTCTTGTTGATCACATAGACGCGGCCTTTGCGGCGCACGACCTGGCAATCGCGGTGCCGGGTCTTCAGCGAACGCAGCGAATTTCTGACCTTCATGGCCAACTCCTGTTCTCTGGCCGGGCGGACCCTGCCGTAATTCAATCATCCCGCTGGAAAGGGATGGTGGGCGTAACTGGGATTGAACCAGTGACCCCTTCGATGTCAACGAAGTGCTCTCCCGCTGAGCTATACACCCGAAAAGCAACAAGCGCCGCCCGAAGGCAGCGCCTGCGTCCGGTGTCTATAAAAGGAGTTTCTCGCCTGTTCAAGGGCTTTTGATTTTTAACGGATTTGAGGTATGATCCCCGCAATTGGGCGGGGTTAAGATGACATTGGTGCCTTTCGAACTTTATCACGCCAAGAAAAGCACGTCTTGCGCGATTTTCAGTTCGCCGCATTCTGGCTCGGACTATCCGGCCGATTTCCTTTCGCGAATCGAACTGGATCCCCACGAAATTCGCAGTTCGGAAGACGCGTTTGTTGACGATTTGTTTATGCCCGCGATTGAGTTTGGCGCACCGTTGTTGGCCGCGACTTTCCCGCGCGCCTATGTTGACCTCAATCGCGCACACGATGAAATGGACCCGGCCGTCATTCATGGCGCGGTGAAACGCGGCATGAACCCGCGAATTGCTGCCGGTTTGGGTGTTATTCCAAGGGTAGTTTCCGAGGGCCGTCCGATCATGCGCGGTAAAATATCATTGGCTGATGCCGAGCGGCGTCTGATTCTGGCTTATGAGCCGTACCATCGCATGCTGAGCCATCTGATTCGCAATAACCTGGAAATGTTCGGTATTGCTCTGCTTTTCGACTGCCACTCGATGCCACATGAAGCGTTGGCGTCGGCACCAAAAGTGCGCGGCAAGCGACCGGATGTCATTTTGGGTGACCGTTTCGGGGCTGCCTGCAATTACCAGATCATGGAGCAGACTGCGGCGGCATTTACCGACCAGGGGTTTGCGGTGGCCCGCAACGCACCGTTTGCCGGCGGGCACATAACGCAATTTTATGGTCGGCCAAGCCGCAGCGTGCACGCGATACAAATCGAAATTGACCGGTCGATTTACATGAACGAACCATCGCTGACTCGCTCGCTGGCCTTTGGCCAAGTCAAGGCGCGGCTTAGTGCCGTTATCGCTGGCTTGTGCGAATCGACCCTCAATCAACTTCCACTGGCGGCCGAATAGGCAAAAAAAAGGCCGTGTAGAACACGGCCCAAGTCTAGGGAGGAAACGCCCAATGAGGGCGCGCGATGCAATGCATCACAAGACCAATATTGTGTTGCGACGCAGCATTGTCAAATGCACACGCGAAAAGGGCGAGTTTATTTACCTTTTGTTGCATTTTCGCTTCAAGGACATTTTAGTGCAGGGCCCGGCCTTTCAGTATTGCCGACGCGCCAAATCTTTCACGGATGGTATCTGTTGCCCGTTCACTGGCGGCCCGTTTCAAGGCGTCGGCATCAAGCAAATCGCCAATCGCCTTTATTTCATTGGCTTTCGAAATATCGGAAAGGCCGACTCCGATCAATCGAAACGGTTCGCGGTGCAGCTCTTTTGCCAGTAGGGGCAGGGCGGATCGATAGATCGTGTCGGCAAGCTGGGTGAAATCTGGCAGTGAAACCCGGCGGGTAATCAGCGCGAAATTTGCGCATTTGAGCTTCAGATTGACCACCCGTCCCGCCAGATCCTTGGCCTTGGCGCGGTCAGATACCTGTTCGGCCAAGCGCCAAAGGTGCCCTTCGAGCACGTCACGATTGCCGGTATTCTCAAAAAACGTCGTTTCATGCGAAATGGTTTTCAACTTGGCATCGCGGGCGACGGGCCGTTGGTCCAGACCGCGTGCCAAATGCCACAACCGGTCGCCCATGCTGCCATATTGTCCGATAAGTTCCTTGCGATCGCGTCTTTTGATTTCGGCGATGGTGCGGATGCCGTTTTTTGCCAGCATTTCCTGGGTTGCCTGACCAACGCCCCAAATGATGCTGACGTTTTGCTTTTCCAAAAAAGCCTCGGTCTCGCTTACCCCGATGATTGAAAAACCGCGTGGTTTATCCAGATCGGAAGCGATTTTGGCCAGAAATTTGTTATGGGACAATCCGATTGAGACTGAGACGCCGATTTCGGATTCAATTTGCCGCACCAATTGCGCCAGCAGGATCGCCGGACTGGCATGATGCAATCTTTGCGTGCCGCCGAGGTCAAGAAAGGCTTCGTCGAGCGACAAGGGTTCCACCGCCGGCGTCAAAGCTTCCATCATTGTGCGGATTTGTTTGGAAACCGTGACGTAAACCTCCATCCGGCCTTTCACCACCTCGGCCTCGGGGCAGAGTTTCAGGGCTTGAAACATCGGCATGGCGGAGCGCACGCCTTTGATTCGCGCCAGATAGCAGCAGGTGGAGACCACGCCGCGCCGCCCGCCGCCAACAATGACCGGCTTGTCGCGCAGCGCCGGATTGTCGCGTTTTTCGACCGAGGCATAGAAGGCATCGCAGTCGAGATGGGCGACGGAAAGCTTGTTCAATTCGACATGTGAAATTGTGCGGGGCGAATGGCAGGACGGGCAACGGCCAGGACCGTCAAAAGGCTGGCCGCAGTCGCGGCAAAGGGAAGGGGTGGATATCATACGGCGAGTATAGCAGCGTGAAAACGCCAGAAAAGGCGGTTTCTGCCAGGTGGGCAACGTGGTGTCAGATGTTGGTATCGCTATATCCGATCATGCGCGGCGGGTCGCGAAGAAACCAGTCAGCAGGGCAGCGCATTCGGTTTCTTGGATGCCCCCGTAAACTTGCGGTTTATGGTGCGATTGCGGGTGGGTGAAGATGCGCGGGCCTTGCTCGATGCCGCCGGATTTGGGGTCGGAAGCGCCGTAATACAGGCGTCGAATGCGGGCGGCGGAGATGATGGCAGCGCAGGCGGGGCAGGGCTCCAGGGTGACGTAGAGGTCGAGTCCCGGCAGGCGGTCTGATCCAAGCGCTTGGCAGGCGGCGCGGATGGCGAGGATTTCCGCATGCGCCGAAGGGTCGAGAAGTTCGCGGCTGCGATTGCCAGCGCGGGCGATAATTGCGCCGGTTGCCGGATCGATGAGGGCGGCACCGACAGGGATTTCGCCGTGCAGCGCGGCTGACCGGGCCTCGTCAAGTGCGATATCCATGAAGTTGGCAAAGGGCATGTGCTGGTTTCGCTTGGCCTGACTGCGCCTATCGGTGTAAGGCCAGTCGCATGAATGACAGCGAATTTCAAGGCGAGCGGATCGCCAAGGTTTTGGCCCGTGCCGGCGTGGCGTCGCGGCGCGTGGCGGAGCGGATGATCGAAGATGGGCGGGTGTCGGTGAACGGTCGCGTGTTGAGCTCAGCGGCGCTGAACGTGGTGCCGGGCGACCGGATTTTGGTCGATGGCAGGCCGATTGCCGACAAGGAACCAACGCGGCTCTGGCTGTTTCACAAGCCGACCGGGCTGGTGACAAGCGACAATGATGAGAAGGGGCGCAACACCGTTTATGACGTGTTACCGAAGGATTTGCCCCGCGTGATGTCGGTCGGGCGGCTGGATTTGACCTCGGAAGGGCTGTTGCTGCTGACCAATGACGGCGAGTTGAAGCGCAAGCTGGAGCTGCCCTCAACCGGCTGGACCCGGCGCTATCGGGTGCGCTGCAAGGGCACGCCGACCGAGGCGATGATCGCACCTTTGCGTAAGGGGATGACGGTAGATGGTGAGCGGTTTTTGGGCATGACGGTCGAGATTGACCGCCAGCAGGGTGCGAATGCTTGGCTGACGATTGGGCTGAAGGAAGGCAAGAACCGCGAGATTCGGCGGGCTTTGGAAGCGGTCGGGCTGGAAGTGAACCGGTTGATCCGGGTGAGTTACGGGCCGTTCCAGTTGGGGGACTTGCCCAAAGGGGCGGTTGAGGAAGTGCGGCCGAAGGTGCTGCGCGACCAGTTGGGGATTGAGCGCGAGATTGCTGAGGGGCCGAAGGTTCTGGCTTCGCCGACGCCGAAAGTGCGGCGGATTGGCAATCCGTCGGCGAGTTTGCGCGGGGCGAGGAAGCGTTGAACTTCCGCCCGTCGCCGAACTTTGGCGAGCGCCGGAATGGGGTTCTGCCAACGATGGTCGTGATCCATTACACCGGCATGGCGACTTGTGAAGCGGCGCTGGATCGGCTGTGTTCGGCTGGGTCAGAGGTTTCCAGCCATTATCTGATTTCCGAAACGGGCGAGGTCTTTCACTTGGTTGATGAGGCCATGCGGGCTTGGCATGCGGGGGCGGGGTCATGGGCGAAAGTCACCGACGTGAATTCGGCGTCCGTCGGCATCGAGCTGGCCAATCCGGGGCCATTGGCGGGGTTTCCGCCGTTTTCGGAGCCGCAGATGCAGGCGTTGGCGGCGGTTTTGGCGGCGGTTCTGACCCGTTGGAGCATCAAGCCCGAAAATGTCGTTGGCCATTGCGACACCGCGCCGGGGCGCAAGTTTGATCCCGGTCCGAAGTTTGACTGGGCACGGCTTGAACTGACCGGCCTCGCACAGCGCCAGTTCTTCCGACCAAAGTCCTAAGCCGCGCCAGACTTCAGTCCACGATTTCGGCGGACCCTGGGCGGTTCACATTGCTGGAAATGGAATTCAAGTTCCTTCCTGGTACCAGGACGTCAGATACTCGGCATCGCCCCCACAGGAAGGAATGAACAATGACAAAAAGTGGTTGCCGCTGCTTTGAGCGCGTTTGTTCTGGTCACCCGTTTTCCGGTTGCTGGTTTGGCCGCCTTCGATTCGACGAACCGCGTCGGTTGAGTCCCCCCGATGCTGACGCGGTACTAAGGGCGGCCCGGTCAAAATGCTTGACCGGGCCGCTTGTGAAATGCATATGACGCCGGTGCGGATGGCTGGATGATCGCGGGGTTTTTCCCGAGGAAAGTCCGGACTCCAGGGTAAAATGGCGCCGGGTAACGCCCGGCCGGAGCGATCCGAGGGAAAGCGCCACAGAGATGAAACCGCCTGCACCGCAAGGTAAAGGTAAGGGTGAAACGGTGGGGTAAGAGCCCACCGCAGACCGGGCAACCGGAATGGCACGGCAAGCCCCGCCAGGAGCAACGCCAAATAGGGGTCACGCGGGGCAACTGCTCCGGGTTTATCCGCCCAGTGACCCGGGTTGGCGGCTTGAGCCGGTTGGCAACAACCGGCCCAGATGAATGATCGTCGGGGTCGCAAGACCACACAGAATCCGGCTTACAGGCCATCCGCACAGGAATTTCGCAGCATTTCTGACCGATCAGTCGCCCTGCATGGTGCGCAGATAGATTTCGTAATCCAGTTGCTGGCGGGTCAGGCCGGTTTCTTCGAGCACGACATCTTTCACTTTGCTGAGCAGGTTGCGGGCCTCGCTGTGGGAAACTGCTTCGCAGGATGAGGCGGCTTTCAGCACATTTTCGACCTGCGCCGGAATTGTGACCGGCGTCGCGGATTGCACTTGCAACGACTTGAAAGGGAGCGGAACTATCGTTTGCGGTTTTTTCATCAGGGGCCCTGCTGGTTACCGGTCAAGCGAACAATAGGCGTGCGAACAAATTCGATTCTGTGACGATAGTCACTCTGGATTGCTATTCATTAACTTGCGCGAGTGTTCCTCGCCTTTTAATTGAGCGCAATGGGGTTAAGTTCGCGCCTCACGCTTCCGTGAACGCAGATTATTAGCTTTTTTTGGCGCGATGCGCCGCGAGCACACCCTACCAGATATAGTGGTTTGGCGGAAATACCCTACTAATAGAGCCAATTTTACCCCCTTTTTCGGCACTGCCAGGGCGAAAAGCTCAATAGTTTCCGTGGTTTCCAAGCTGCAAGTCATAATTTCCCATTGATTCCCATAATAACCCATGCTACCCCAAGGCATCGGCGGACGGGAATTCTACCAAGGGCAACTTAGACCCGCGAAACGAGCAGGTTTCATACAGGCCCCGCACGCTGAAGAATAGAAGATCCGGCCATGTTGGCGGTTGCGGGGGCACCTGTCAGCAAAAACCGGACGAGCCCTACACGGGACAGTCGGCGGTTCGTGTATCCACCTGCACGAACCGCCGTTTCCATATCTGGGGATACGGTCAGGAGCGCGTTACTTGGGACGAAGTTTTCGAGGTGAATCGGTCCACAAGGTGGACAGCAAGGGACGCGTGTCGATCCCTGCCTCGTTTCGTCGCGTTCTGGAAGAAGGTGATCCTGATTTTGCCGCCAGCAACATCGCGCAAGTTGTGTTGAACTATGGCGTGCGTCCGGGCGAGTGTCTGGAAGGATATTCGATTACCGGCATGGAAGAAATCGACGGACGCATTCGCGCGGTCGCGCCGTATTCTGACGAGCGTGAGTCACTGGAATTCATGTTCAACACCCAATCCACCTATGTGCAACTGGACGAAACCGGCCGCATCGTGCTCTCAGCCAGGCTGCGCGAGATGTTTGACTTGGGGGAAGAAGTGATTTTCGCCGGGATGAACGACCGCTTTCAGATTTGGCAACCCAAAGCATTCGAGGCTCGGCGCAAGGCAATGAGCGCACAAGTGGCCAATCGCGAGGGCAAGCAAGCGGTTCTGGCGCATCTTGGCAAAGCCGCGCAGGGTTGAACGCGATGGTTCAAGGACCAGCGCATGTTCCGGTACTGATTGATCCGATTTTGTCTTTGATTGCACCGGTTACCGGTGTTTGGCTGGACGGCACCTTTGGCGCGGGTGGCTATGCGCGGGCCTTGCTGGATGCTGGGGCGATGCGGGTTATGGGGATTGACCGCGACCCGGATGTCTTGGCTGCTGCCGCTGGGTGGATTGGTAAATACGGTGGTCGTTTAACCCTTCATCGGGGCAAGTTTGGCGATATGGAAGCGATTTGCCGCGATGCGGGCGTGCCGCAATTGGACGGTGTCGTGCTGGATATTGGCGTGTCCTCGATGCAGTTGGATCAGGCCGAACGCGGGTTTTCCTTTGCCAAAGACGGACCGCTGGATATGCGGATGGCCCAATCGGGGCCAAGCGCCAGCGACTTGGTCAATGGTGCGTCGGAGGAGTTTCTGGCGGATATTTTATTCCAGTTCGGCGAGGAACGCGCGTCGCGGCGGATCGCTCGGAAAGTCGTGTTGGAACGCAAATCTGGCCGGATCGAACGCACGCGCGATTTGGCGCGACTTGTCGAGTCGTGTTTGCCAAGGCCCAAACCCGGTCAGCCGCACGCAGCGACCCGGGTGTTTCAGGCCCTGCGCATTGCGGTGAATGACGAATTGGGCGAGCTGGCACGCGGGTTGATGGCGGCAGAGGCGCTGTTGAAGGACGGCGGTTTGCTTGTCGTGGTGACGTTTCATTCGCTGGAAGACCGGATGGTGAAGAAGTTTTTCCAAATGCGGTCCGACGAGGGGCCAAAGGGCAGTCGGTTTGCCCCTGAAACCGGCTTTGATCTGCCAAGGTTCGCACGGGTGACGCGCAAGGCGGTGATTGCCGACGAGGCGGAGCTGCGGCGCAACCCGCGGGCTCGGTCGGCGAAATTGCGGATTGCGCGACGCTTGGCCGCACCGGCGGGGCGGATCGACCCGCGATTGTTGGGACTGCCGGATTTGGATTTGTCGCGGGAGCGGTTGTTGTGAAGGGCTCGCTGTATGTTTTGGCGACAACCGCCATCATCATTGTGGCGACTTGGGCGTATCGGGTGAATTACGACGTGCAGGATGCGCTGGGCAGGGTGGCAGATTTGCGCGAGCAAATCGCCAGCGAGCGCGAGGCGATTGTCGTGCAGCGGGCGGAATGGGCCTATTTGAACCGGCCCGAGCGGTTGCGCGAATTGGCGGAGTTGAATTTCAAGGCCTTGCAGTTGATGCCGCTGTTGCCGGAACATTTCGCCGCTCCGGAATCGGCGGCTTATCCGATTTCTCCCGAGGCTTTGACGGTGGAACAGGCGGTTGCCTCGGTTGCGCCAGATGGACAGTTCCCATGATCCGCCGCCCGCTTCGACCTTTGGCGCGGATATTGTTGGCGCGCTCCCGCGGGCAGAACCCGGGCGAAATTGAGGCCGAAGAGCGCGCCGCGCGGTTGCGCAACATGCGGATCGTCGAACGTCACCGCGCAGAATCGCGACTGGTGTTTTTGGCGATTGCCTTTGCCTTTGCCTTTGTATCGATTGCGGTGCAGATGGGGGTGATTGCGATATCCGAACCGGTAGAGCCGAAAGCCTTGGTCGCGGGTGCTTCTATCGTCACGCAACGCGCCGATATTGTGGATCGCAACGGGTCGATTCTGGCGACGAATTTGATAACCTCGTCGCTGTATGCGCAGCCCCAGCAGATGGTGGATAAAGCGGCGGCGGCGGAGGGGTTGGCGACGATTTTCGCCGATCTGGACGCCGTTGAGTTGTTGGCGAAGTTCAACAGTCCGCGCAAGTTTTTGTGGATCAAGCACAAGCTTTCACCCGAGCAGGAACAGGCGGTGCACGATCTGGGCGAGCCGGGGCTGCTTTTTGGTCCGCGCGAATTGCGGCTGTATCCCAATGGTACGCTGGCGGCGCATATACTGGGCGGCACAGGTTTTGGGGTTGAGGGCGTGCATGCGGCAGAGATTATTGGCACGGCCGGGGTGGAACGGCAGTTTGACGCGTTCCTGCGCGACCCGGCGATGAACGGCGCGCCGCTGCGGTTGTCCATTGACCTGAGCGTGCAGGCGGCGATGGAAGATGTATTGGCAGGCGGCATGCGGGTGATGAGCGCCAAGGGTGCCGGTGCGGTGTTGCTGGACGTGCACACCGGGCAGATCATCTCGATGGTGTCGCTGCCGGATTTTGACCCCAACCATCGGCCCTTGCCACCCTTGCAAGGTGATCCTGGTGACAGCCCCTTGTTCAACCGCATGGTGCAGGGATTGTACGAGCTGGGCTCGACCTTGAAGCCGTTTACGGCGGCCTTGGCGCTGGAGCGCGGGGTGGCCGGGCCCGATACGATGATCGATACCGCCGGGCCGATGAAATGGGGCAAGTTCACCATCCGCGATTTCCACAATTACGGCGCGCGTCTGAGCATGACCGATGTGATCGTCAAATCCTCCAACATCGGCTCGGCGCATCTGGCATTGGCGGCTGGCAGTGCGGCGCAGCAGGCATTTTTGAAGTCGTTGGGGTTTTTTGAGGCGGAACCGGTGGAACTGCCCGAAGCGATGGGTGCCAAGCCATTGCTGCCGAAGAAATGGTCGGAATTGTCGGTGATTACCGTCGCTTATGGGCATGGCCTGTCCATTTCACCGTTGCATTTGGCGGCGGGTTATGCGGCGATTGCCAATGGCGGGTTGAAAGTGGTGCCGACGCTGATGGCGGATTCGCCTGCAAGAGGCGAAAATGACCGAATCATGTCGGAAAACACCGCCCGCGAAGTGCGCTCGATGCTGCGCCAAGTGGTGACGCGCGGCACGGCATCGATGGGCGACGTCGAAGGTTATGAAGTGGCTGGCAAGACCGGCACGGCGGATAAGCCAAGGCCGAATGGTGGATACTACGACGACAAGGTGATTGCGACATTTGCGACCATGTTCCCGGTATCGGACCCGCAATATGTGCTGGTGGTGACGTTGGACGAGCCGGTAGAAGTGTCCGGCACCGAAGACCGGCGCACGGCGGGCTGGACAGCGGTGCCGGTCGGGGCAGAGATTATCCGGCGGATCGCGCCATTGATGAATGTCTGGCCATCCCCCGGTGTTGGCACAAGGCCCGACGGGTCATTGGTGCTGGCAGGTATTCAGGAGTGAACCTTTGGCTGCGTATCCCCGCACTTTCGCCGGACTGGGCCTGACCCAAGCCAGCCGCGTGGTCAGGGCGAATGGGTCGGAGCCGGTTTTAACCGGCCTTTCGGTGGACAGTCGTGATACCAAGCCGGGGCATTTGTTCGCGGCACTGGCGGGCAGCACGACGCATGGGGCGGAATTTGTTTCCTTCGCGTTGCGGATGGGCGCGCTTGCGGTCTTGACCGATGAAATAGGTCTGGGGATCATTGCGCCGTGCCCGGTCCCGGTGATTGTGGCGGAAAATCCTCGACTTAGCCTTTCGCGTGCTGCTGCGCGGTGGTTTGACGCGCAGCCAGAGGTGATGGTTGCGGTGACGGGGACCAATGGCAAAACCTCGGTGGCGACCTTTACCCGGCAGTTATGGGAGGCCTTGGGGCTGAGTGCGGTCAATTTTGGCACGACGGGGGTTGATGGGGCGGTAACGGCGCCGCTGACGCATACGACGCCGGAGCCGATTATTTTGCATGGGTTGCTGGCGGGTTTGGTTGAGAAGGGAGTGACGCATGCCGCGATGGAGGCGTCGTCGCACGGGTTGAGCCAGCATCGGCTGGACGGGGTGGTGCTGAAGGCGGCCGGGTTCACCAATATCACGCGCGACCACATGGACTATCATTCGGACTTCTCGGATTATTTTGCCGCCAAGATGGGACTGTTCGACCGGGTTTTGCCGAAAGCTGGCACGGCGGTGATCAATCTGGACGATCCGTTTGGGGCGAAAGTGATGGCGGTTGCGGTTGGTCGCGGGCAAAAGGTTTTGTCGGTTGGGCACGGGCCGGATTGTTCGTTGCGCATTCTGAGCAATCGGTTCGATGCGACGGGTCAGGTGCTGTTGTTTGAACATGCCAGGCAGCGCCACGAGGTTCGGCTGGAGCTGATTGGCGGGTTTCAGGCGCATAATGCGATGGTGGCGGCGGGATTGGCGATTGCATCGGGGTCGGATGCGGGCGCGGTTTTTCGGGCTTTGCCGGGGTTGAAAACGGTGCGCGGGCGGATGGAGCTGGCGGCGCGGCGCCGGAATGGCGCGGCGGTTTATGTGGATTACGCCCATACGCCGGATGCGATTGAAACGGCGCTGAACGCGTTGCGCCCGCACGTTGCCGGTCGGCTGGTGATTGTGTTTGGCGCTGGTGGTGACCGCGACAAGGGCAAGCGGCCGTTGATGGGGATTGCCGCCAAAGCCGGTGCCGATGTGGTGTTTGTGACGGACGACTACCCGCGCACCGAGGATGCGGGGGTTATCCGGGCCGAGATCATGGCGGCTAGTCCAGAGGCGACCGAGATTGGTGATCGGGCCGAGGCGATTTTGGCGGGGGTTGATGCGCTGATGCCGGGCGATACGTTGTTGATTGCCGGCAAAGGCCACGAGACGGGGCAGATTGTTGGCACAAATATATATCCGTTCAACGACGCCGAGCAGGCGAGCATTTCGGTGCAGGCGTTGGAGGAGCCGTCGTGACGGCGCTTTGGAATTCGGCTGAGGCGGTGAGGGCTACCGGAGGGGTTTGCACGCAGGAATGGTTGGCGAAGGGCGTTTCGATTGACACGCGGTCATTGCAAAAGGGTGATTTGTTCGTGGCGCTGAAAGATCAACGCGACGGGCATGAGTTTGTGGCCGAGGCGTTGAAGAAAGGTGCTTCGGCGGCGTTGGTTTCGCATGTGCCCGAAAGGGTTGCGGCGGATGCTCCGTTGTTGGTGGTGCCGTTGGA